>WBUV01000354.1 GCA_008933525.1 Bacteroidales bacterium
GAATATTACTAATTTTATTAGTAATTTTGGGAGTTGGGTTATTAAGTTCTTGCAATAACAGTATTCCGTGTCCAGCATATGCAGGCACAGTATTTGTAAGGTGAGATGTAAGACACCAATTTGTTTGAAAATATTTAATTTTTATACTATGAAAAATAGAGGATTATCAGTTAAAGCGATTTTGCTTTTAGTAGTTATAGCAGTTGCAATAAGCTCTTGTTCTAAAAAAACATGTCCTGCTTACAGCCAAGTTAATCAAACTGAAACGTCTAATAGAGCTTAGCTTTATTTACTAACTTATTTCAAGGCTATTGAAATAGCCTTTAATTCTTGTCCAATAGATCATTGTTTGTATAATAATGAACTATTGGATATCTTTTTATACATTCCTGATATTTATCATTATTATTGAAGTAATTGGTATTTTTTTGTTAACTTATGGGCAAATGGACTTGCCTTATGGTTAACGAAATCCTGAAAAAATTTCCAAAAAGTAAAGATTACCTTTTGGAAATACTGCACGAGTTACAGAATAACGATCCCAAACAGTACATTTCGGCCGAGAATATTAGGGCCATAGCTCAACATCTAAACATTTGTCAAAGCCAAGTATATGGTGTTGTGGGGTATTACTCCATGCTTAGCGCAAAACCTCGAGGGAAAAACTTGATTAGGGTTTGTAATTCGCCTGTTTGTAAGATGATTGGGAGTGAGCATACAATCAATCATCTAACCAAAAAATTGAAAGTCCAACTTGGTGGTACCACTACCGACGGTAAGTTTACGGTGGAGGAATGTGAATGCCTAGGGAACTGTTCACAGGCTCCTTCGTTAATGGTTAATTCTAAACTATACGGAAACCTTACTTCTGAATCGCTCGACGATTTACTGAAGGAGTTTTAATGCTTATTTATTTCAACCATTCAATACGCTTGTTATGGCAAAAGAGGTGAGAATAGCCTTGCGCAATTCCGGAGTAATAAATCCAGAAAGCATCGATGAGTATATTAATGCCGATGGTTATCAGGCATTACGTAAATCGCTGCGAAGTTCACAAAGCGGAATCTACGACGAAATTATTGAGTCGGGACTTAGAGGTAGGGGAGGTGCCGGTTTTCCTACAGGTACAAAAGAGAAGACAACCGCTTTGATTTGTGCCGATTGCGAAAAGTACGTTGTTTGCAATGCCGATGAGGGCGAACCCGGTACTTTCAAGGATAGAGTGATTATGGAAACCGATCCGCATTCGCTCATTGAGGGTATGATAATTGCCGGATACAGCATTAATGCCACACGAGGTTTTATCTACATAAGAGGTGAGTATGCGTTAAGTATAGAGAGAGTTCAGCATGCAATAAATAAAGCCCGCGAATACAAGTTTTTGGGTACAAATATTTTAGGTAGCGGTTTCGATTTCGATATCGAAATACGCCGTGGAGCAGGTTCGTATCTTTGTGGTGAGGAGCTCACTTTGTTAGAATCGCTCGAGGGGAAACGAGGTTATCCCCGGATAAAGCCTCCTTACCCTGCCGAGAAAGGATTGTGGGGAAAACCTACACTTATCAACAATGTTGAAACTCTGGCGAACTTTCCACCTATCATTTTGAATGGTGCAGTTTGGTATAAATCCATTGGAACCGATAAATCGCCTGGTACAAAAATATTCACGCTCAGCGGCGACTTATGTAATCCCGGATATTACGAAACCCCTACAAGTATTACTCTTGGGGAATTAATTTACGATTTTGGTGGTGGAATTAGGAATGGGAAGAGATTTAAAGCAGCATTACTAGGTGGGGCTGCTGGTACATTTGCTTCGGACAAGTTCCTTGATGTCCAAATGGGATACGATAAGCTAAAGGAGCAAGGGTTAACCCTTGGTTCTGGCGCCATAGTTGTGATTGACGAAACCCGTGATTTGATAGAAACACTTGAGTCTATTCTTAAATTTTTTAAACACGAGAGTTGTGGTAAATGTATTCCATGTCGGATTGGTACTACGCAAATTTACCATGACATTTGCTGTTTTAATGAAATGTCGGTAATTGACCGGGATAAGACGTATAAAAATATTCTTAATCAGGCAGAGGTAATGGCCAAAACATCGCTTTGCCCATTGGGTCAATCGCCCATTCTGCCTCTAAAAAGCTTGTGGCAAAATTTCTCCGACGATTTAGTGTCAACCTCCAAATAGGAAACTTATGGTGAACGATGTAACAATATATATCGATGGAAAGCCATTATTAGTAAAGGCTGGAAGTAATCTGCTTAAAGTTGCAAGGCAGAATGGATTTAATATTCCGGGTTTGTGTTATCATCATAAACTTACACCAACAGGAGCATGTAGGCTTTGTTTAGTGAAAATTGAGGGGATGAGAGGACTCGTTGCTTCGTGCACAATATCAGTTCAGGCCGATATGAAGGTTACTGCATTTGATCAGGAACTTGAGAGTACTCGGAAATTTCTACTCGATTATCTTCTAAGCGAGCAAAACGACGATTTCGATTTTACCTATAACGATGAGTTACGCGATTTGATGTTTAGGTATGGGCTCGATAATCACGAGAATAGATTTTTTAAGCCTTTAAAACCCAGTTCTGATTTCACGATTGATGAAAGTTCTCCTGTGTTAACCTACGATCCATCAAAATGTATCAAATGTTTTAGGTGTATTAAGGCTTGCGACGAGGTCCAGGGAAAGAATGTTTTATCGTTCAACGATCGAGGAATGGGGTCGTATATTGTTGCAGGAGTTGGTGTTTGGGGGCAAAGCGAGTGCGATGGTTGCGGCGAGTGTATTCAACTTTGTCCTACCGGAGCAATTGTCGAAAAGCCAAACCGTAATGCAATAAAAGTCAACAATATTGAGAAGAAGGTGCGTACAACCTGTCCCTACTGTGGTGTGGGCTGCCAGATTGAATTACTTATTCAGGATGGAAAAATTATGCGAAGCAATGGCGTGGAGGGAGTATCTCCAAACGATGGAAGGCTTTGCATAAAGGGTCGATTTGGTTATGAGTTTGTTCATAGCTCCGAGCGTTTAACCAAACCTTTGATTAAACGAAATGGCAAGTTTGAGGAGGCAACTTGGGATGAAGCATTAACGCTGATTTCTACAAAATTCAATGAGTTAAGAGATAAATATGGAGCCGATTCGTTGGCTGGATATGCTTCGGCAAAGTGTACTAACGAGGATAACTATATATTCCAGCGCTTTGTTCGGACTGCTTTTGGTACTAATAACATTGACTATTGTACACGTTTGTGCCATGCGTCTACGGTAACTGCCATGCTAAAATCTATTGGCGATGGTGCAGGTAGCAATTCTATTGAAGATTTCGAAACAACAGATTGTTTGTTGGTAACTGGAAATAATATAATTGAAACGCATCCAATTACTGCAACTTATGTGAAGCGAGGTGCCGTTAAGGGTATGAAAATTATTTTGATCGATCCTAAATGGACTCCTTTGGTTAAGTACTCCACGGTTTGGCTTCAGCCTAAGCTAGGTACCGATGTGGCTTTGCTTAATGGAATGATAAATGTTATTATTCAGAATGGACTTGTGGATCAGTCGTTTATTGAGCGTAGAGTTGAGGGTGGAATGGAGGCTTTTGAAGAGTTGATGAGGTTAGTAAAGCCCTATACGCCTGAAAAAGTTGAGGAAATAACGGGTGTTCCAGCAGCAAAAATTGAACTAGCAGCAAAACTTTACGGCGAATCGGCTACTGCCATGATAGCTACAGGTATGGGTCTGAGCCAGCAGGTTACCGGAACGCATAACGTGTTTAGTTTGCTAAATATGATGTTGGTTACTGGACATATTGGAAAGGATCGGTGCGGGATTGATCCGCCACGAGGGCAAAATAATGTTCAAGGAGCAACCGATGTTGGATGTCATCCTACGATGTATCCAGGAT
>WBUV01000355.1 GCA_008933525.1 Bacteroidales bacterium
GGGTCGTGAAGTTCCTTACCCATAATCTGATAACCGCCACAAATACCGTAAACTGGTTTTCCTCTATGGTGATGATTAATTATAACCTTGGCCAAATTGTTCTCCCTTATATGCATTAAGTCTGCAATGGTATTTTTAGAACCCGGAATTATAATGATATCGGCCTGCTCCAACTCCTTTGTGTTTGCTGTATAGTAAAGATGTACGTTTGGATTCTGCTCCAAAAGGTTGAAATCGGTAAAGTTCGACATATGCTTAAGCAGAACCACAGCAACATTCACCAATCCTTTTTTTGATGTTGTGGTGGCCGAATCGAGCACAACCGAGTCTTCCTGCTCAACAAAAATATCACGAAAATGAGGAATCACCCCAACCACAGGCTTCCCAGTTAAATCCTCCAGAATTTTCCGTCCCTCTGTGAAAAGTTGAATATCGCCCCTGAATTTATTGATGATTATGCCCTTAATCAGATTCCTTTGACTCTCGGGTAAAAGTTGAATTGTTCCGTAAACACTTGCAAAAACGCCCCCCTTGTCGATATCGGCAATAAGGTACGTGGCGGCATTCACCTTTTCGGCAACGCGCATATTGGTAATATCCTTATCCCAAAGGTTTACCTCCGATATGCTTCCTGCACCCTCAATAACTATTGGATTAAACTGTGCATCGAGTTTGCTATAGGCCTTCATTGCTTCATCAAACAGCATATCCCTATCGGTTCCCACAAAGTATTCCATTGCGCTTTTGTTGCCAATTGGTTTACCGTGAAGTACTATCTGTGAGTTCAAGTAACTGTTGGGTTTCAGAAGAATTGGGTTCATCTCCACGGAACATTCTATTCCACACGCTTCGGCCTGAACTGCCTGCGCTCGTCCAATTTCAAGGCCATCGGGGGTAGCATAGCTGTTCAACGACATATTTTGCGCCTTAAATGGTGCTGGTTTCAAGCCATCCTGCAGGAATATCCGACAAAATGCAGTGTTTATAACAGATTTACCGACATCGGAGCCTGTTCCTACAAACATTATTGGACGTAGTTTCTTCACTAGTTTAGAGTTATAGAGTTTGTAAAGTTAGAAAGTTTATAAAGTCAAAAGAAAGACATCAAATCCCATAATCTTCCCTCCATTCAAGTTTCATAACCTCACCATAATCTACCTGCAAATCGAAAATGCTGGCAGGATTAGTTCCGTTGATAATGCTATAAAAAGCCCTTATTGGGCCACCGTGCGTTACAATCAAAACATCATTGTGTTCTGAGTTTGATGAAATTTCATCAATGAAACTTCTTATCCGACTAATCACATCGCTAAAGCATTCCCCATTCGAAGCCGGATTCTGCACAAAATCATTGAAAAAGCCTTTAGCCTCGGGGGTTGGGTATATATCGTCCCATAATTTCCCCTCCCAATCTCCAAAGTTCATCTCCCTTAACCGTTCATCGAAATAGATTTTATTGCCATTGGAAATTCTATTAGCCAATTGTACGCATCGAGTCAATGGACTGGAGTAGATTGCATCGAACGATACGCCTTGGAGTTTCGTTATTACCTTGTCGCTTTCAGCAATAAACGTTTCGGCTAAAGGTACATCGGTAAAACCGTAGCAAAAGCCTTGGGGCACGTCAACTCGGGTATGTCGGACAAGGTATAAATTCATACTTATTTGACTGCAACAATTACAAGATACATTGTCACCTCAGTAATTTGCTGTAATGCACCAAGTACATCGCCAGTATAACCACCGGTTTTTTTAATTATATAGGCTCTAAAGCCTATAAATAGAACGGTAACAACAACTAATACTACTATTGCCTGATTTATTGATAATAAAAAAAGTGATGCTCCACCAACCAACGATGCAACCAGTAGACTTCCTAACGATGCATTGTTCCCAACAGTTTTTGCCTTAGCCGTTTCATCGGGGCGAACATAGTGCGAGGTAAACATCAGAAAAACGGGAGTTAACCGACTAAAAGTATGCGCTGCAATCAATGAAACGATAATCCTTTCAGGATTAATGGATAGTAATGAAAAAAACTTAACTGCAAGAATTGAAACAACCCCAACAGCACCGTAAACACCAATGGAACTATCCTTCATTATGGCTAAAATGCGCTCCTTGGTATGTCCTCCGCCGTAACCATCGCAGAAATCGGCAAAGCCATCCTCGTGTAATGCTCCTGTAATGATTAAACCGGCTACTATACTCAATATAATGGCAAGTGGAAATGGAAAAATCTGCTGTAAACCAAAGAAAGCAAGGGCAACAATTCCTCCAACTATTGCCCCTACCAAAGGAAAATATCGTATTGCATCCTTCAGCGAACCCTGAATATCACCTTTAAGAAAAGGAACCGGGATTCTGGTGAAAAATAGCACCGATGATAGAAATATGTTTAGTTCACGTTTCAAGAGTTTTAAAGTTTGAAAGTTTTTAAAGTTGAAAGTTAAAAGATGAAGAATTTATAAAGTTTTGATGAGACCCGATATCATTCTTGATATTTCCAGAGATAAACTATACAATTTATCATATTGATCTTTTGATAGTTTACCTAATTCAAACCCCAAAATTATCATTGAACGAACCTCAGCACACGATGCTTTTGCAGTGAAAAGATAGTGTTTGAAGTGTCTATTAGTTCCAGTTTCATAGCCTTCGGCAATGTTATTCATAACCGAAACTGAGGCTCGTTGAATTTGATCTCTAAATCCAAAATCCTTGCTATCATTGAAGATTGAATAAATTTGGATTGTTAAATCTTTTGCCTTTTGCCATGCAATGATTTCTTCAAAAGTGTTAATTTTCATACTGTAAGTTTTAAAGTTAGAAGTTTGTAAGGTTCATAAAGTTAAAGAATTAAGTAGTTGCGTGTGTAATCAATTATTAAAATAAACCGTTTTGTATTACTTCTCAAGCACTCTACAAATTCTCGCCAACTCTGACTTTAAGAACTTTCTAACTTTACAAACTTTCAACCTTTATGAACTTTCTACTCCTTATTAGACACTCCTGCATCCTCAAAGCTAGCCATTTCATTTAAAAATGCAACAGCCGACTCGATAATTGGCAAAGCCAGTGCAGCACCAGTGCCCTCGCCTAAACGCAGTCTAAGTTTAAGTATTGGGTCAGCCTTAAAGAATTCTAACATCTTACCGTGACCCTGCTCGTTGGAGTAATGACAGAAAATACAGTGGTTTCGAACATCTGCATTCATCTCACAGGCAATCAGCAATGCCGATGTAGTAATAAAGCCATCAACCAAAATCATCATACCTAGCTTAGATGCCTCAAGGTATGCACCAACCATCATTGCAATTTCCAAACCTCCAAATGTTGCTAGGGTTTCCAATGGAGACGTTGGATTATACTTCTCCGAAACCTCCTTCAGAATATTTAATTTATGCTGTAAAGCTGGGCCAATCATACCTGCTCCTGCGCCAACACACTCCTCAATTGGCAACTTCATCACCCTATGCATAATTAATGCTGCTGGAGATGTATTTCCAATACCCATTTCGCCAAAACCAATTGTGTTGCAACCAGCGGCGTGTTCGTTTCTTACAATTTCACGTCCTTTGTTGATTGCAGCCTCGCATTCTGCAATTGTCATTGCAGGTTCCTTACGCATATTTCGCGAACCATTGGCTATTTTTGCATTTACAACTGGAATGCCACTGGGGAAAACATAATCGACACCTGCATCAACTACTTTAAGGGTAATTCCATTTTTTCTGCAGAAAACATTAATAGCAGCACCTCCGGCAACAAAGTTCATAACCATTTGCCAGGTAACCTCTTTGGGGTAAGGACTAACGCCCTCGTCCGCTATACCGTGGTCTGCAGCAAAAACTATAATGGTTGGTTTATTTATTGATGGACTAAGCG
>WBUV01000356.1 GCA_008933525.1 Bacteroidales bacterium
CAAATCGTACTTATACGGAAAAATAAAATCCTATAAGCTTGCTGAAAAGACAGGCGATTGGGTTGCAATTTACCTCGAAGAGGAAAAGAAAAAGGAAAAACCAGCAACCGACAGCACCAAAACCGATCAGCCAAAGCCAAATGCAAAAAAAACGAAACCAGAAAGCAACGACAAAACTGGAAAGTTAATACTCCTCAACCCAATTACCGACCAAAAATTTGAATATAGCAAGGTTACAGATTATACAGTTTCGAAAGATGGAAGCAAATTCCTCTTCACTTCAATATCCGATGATACTTTGAAAAACAGCATTGTAACCCTTTTTGATACAAAAAAAGCAGAAACCAATACTCTATTCACCCAGAAAGGTGAGTTTAGTGGAATATCGCTCGATTACAATGGATCGCAATTGGCATTCCTATTTACTGCCGACACTGGAAAAGTTAAAATTTTCGACCTATATTACTACTCGTTGAAGGAAGGGATTGCTCAAAAAACAATCACTTCACAAACTAAAGGATTACCTCAAGGTTGGGTGGTTAGCCAGCATTTCTCACCTTACTTTTCCGACAAGGGGAATAGGCTATTTATAGGAACAATGCCTAAACCAATTGAAGAACCAAAGGATACCTTAACCGACGATGAAAAAACAACATTCGACCTTTGGAGTTGGACCGACACACTGCTTCAAACACAACAGTTGGTTAATTTAAAAAGACAAGAGAAAAAATCGTTCCTGGCTGTATATCACCTTAAGGAAAAGCTACTAGTTCAACTTGCCGACAATAGCATTCCAATGCTAAGAGTTGGAAATAATGGAGACGCACCTTTTACCGTAGGCGAGAATTCTAAACCTTATGAGTACACAATGACATGGGAAACCCCTACACGTGGCGATTATTATCAAATTGACATCAACACAGGGAAACGTACTATGATTGTAGCGGCAAATCCTTTCAGAGTCTCTCTATCGCCAAGTGGACAATACGCTGCTTACTACAACGACACCGACAACTCGTGGTACTCATGGACTGCCAAGGACAAAAAGATTATCAACCTAACATCGGGCATTGGGGTTAATCTGTTCGATGAGGATAATGATATGCCTCAAATACCATCGCCATACGGATTTGCAGGCTGGGTTGAAGGCGAAAAACTTATGATAATTTACGACAGATACGACTTGTGGGCACTTGACCCTACTGGAAAAACAAAACCTGTTTGTTTGACCGCAGGAAACGGTAGAAACACAAAAACAGTTTACCGTTACCAAAGAACCGATCCCGAAGCCGAATATATTAAGCTAAACGATCCAATACTTCTCTCAACATTCAACAAGACAACTAAACAAGATGGATTCTGCAGTATAAGCATAAGCAAACCAAACGAAATTACACCGCTGATTGGTGGCGATTATAAAATCAATTTTGTAAAAAAGGCCGATAATGCTAATCAAATAATATGGCAAAGAGAGTCGTTTACGGAATATCGCGATGTTTGGACTAGCAACCTCCAGTTTTCAAACCCAACAAAGCTAAGTAATGCTAACCCTCAAATGTATAATTACCTTTGGGGAAGCGTTGAACTAGTTAACTGGATTGACTTTAACCGTGACAGCGTTCAAGGATTACTCTACAAGCCCGAGAATTTTGATCCAAATAAGAAATACCCCATGATGGTTTATTTCTATGAGACCCACACCGACAACCTACATTCCCATTTCGAGCCTAAACCCGGACGCTCTGTAATATGTCCTACGCTTTACACCAGCAACGATTACGTAGTTTTCTTCCCCGACATCAAGTACAAAACCGGATTGCCCGGGAAAAGTGCATACGATGCAATTATAAGCGGAACAATGGCAATGATTGCAAAAGGTTTTGTAGATAAAGATAGAATAGGAGTTCAGGGACAAAGCTGGGGAGGCTACCAAATTGCATACCTAGTAACACAAACCGACATATTTAGAGCGGCATCGGCAGGCGCCCCTGTATCCAACATGACCAGCGCTTACGGAGGAATACGTTGGGGAACTGGCTTAGCCCGCATGTTCCAGTACGAACACACACAGAGCCGAATTGGTGGTACACTTTGGGAAAAACCATTACACTATATCGAAAATTCGCCACTATTCTATGCACCAAGAGTTAACACACCGCTATTAATCCGCCACGACGATGCCGATGAAGCGGTTCCATGGTATCAAGGAATAGAGTACTTTTTAGCATTACGTCGATTAGGAAAACCTGTATGGATGATAAATTATAACGATGAGGCACATAACCTGGTTCGCAGAGCAAACAGAATAGACTGGACCATCCGAATGATGCAATTCTTCGACTACTACTTAAAGGATGCTCCACAACCTAAGTGGTTAAAGGAGGGAATTCCTGCTGAGAAAAAAGGAAAGGATTTAGGATACTAGAATCGTTTACAAATAAAAGAGGGTATTTCAACTTTGAAATACCCTCTTTTATTATTTAATCAGATTAAAAAAGACAATCTGATCAAAAGAAACTTTGCGAACAAAAAATAAGAAAGGGAACGAAAACGTTCCCTTTCTTTGTCGGGGTAGCAGGATTCGAACCTGCGACCCTCTGGTCCCAAACCAGATGCGCTAACCGGGCTGCGCTACACCCCGAACTATAGCCCTTTTTGCGGAGAGGGGGGGATTCGAACCCCCGGTACCCCTTGCGAAGTACGACGGTTTAGCAAACCGTTGGTTTCAGCCACTCACCCACCTCTCCGTGGGTCAACTGAAATTCTTCTCTCAACCGCTAACAGGTTTTCGAAAAGCCTGACAAAAGTATTAAAACATCTGTAATTTGCAAAATTAAATATAAAAAAAAGAGGAGAAATTTACTTCTCCTCTCATTTCTAGATGCTTAATTTTTTTACTTCTTCTTATTTTCGCCACCTGGCTTGGCAATATTCTCACGCATTGTAGGCCTCAATGTTCTTCATCTTATAGTAGTCCATAATACCCAGATTTCCGTTACGGAAAGCTTCTGCCATTGCCATTGGAATTTGTGCCTCTGCCTCAATAACCTTAGCACGCGCTTCCTGAGCCTTTGCTTTCATTTCCTGCTCGTAAGCAACCGCCATTGCTCTACGTTCCTCGGCCTTTGCCTGAGCAATATTCTTATCGGCGTTAGCTTGGTCCATTTGAAGCACTGCACCAATGTTACGTCCAATATCAATATCAGCAATATCAATTGAAAGAATCTCAAAAGCAGTTCCTGCATCAAGACCTTTTTCTAACACTACTCTTGAAATGAAATCAGGATTCTCAAGCACTTTTTTATGAGAATCGGAGGAACCAATTGACGAAACAATACCCTCACCAACACGAGCAAGAACGGTTTCCTCGCCAGCACCACCAACTAACTGTTTAATATTAGCTCTAACAGTTACACGGGCTTTAGCTATCAGCTGAATACCATCCTTTGCAACGGCAGTTACAGGAGGAGTATTAATTACCTTGGGGTTAACTGACATCTGAACAGCCTCAAACACATCGCGACCAGCAAGGTCGATAGCTGTGGCCATTTTAAAATCCAAAGGAATATTTGCCTTTTGTGCAGAAACTAATGCGTTAACTACTTTTCTAACTCTACCCCCAGCAAGGTAGTGAGCTTCGAGCTGATTGGCGTTAAGATCCAAGCCGGCTTTTGTTCCGGTAATCATTGCATCAACAATCTCTCGTGGTGGAACCTTTCTCCAACGCATAACAATTAGCTGAATAAGCGACATGCGAACATTGGACACTAATGCCTGAAACCATAGTCCTAGTGGCACGAAATAGAGGATAATCCATAAGCCAACAATACTTACAGCAATTATCACAAGCAAAACACTAAGTTCACTCATAGAA
>WBUV01000357.1 GCA_008933525.1 Bacteroidales bacterium
GAATTAAGAGTTAGTATGAAAGGAGGTGGTTATGAATAATCAATTTGAAAATATGGAAACTCAGGATTTGAATACAAATAAAAAATTCGACGGTATTGACTCGCTGGTTATAAATCTGAAAAAAGAGGATTTAAGGAATCTCAACTTGATGAAAAGTTTTAAATGGATTTACCTTGTAATGATTATTGCTTACGCTTTACTCATGGTAGTTAATCCTGATCCAGATTTAAAGCTGCACACCAGGATCTCGGGAATTTGTTATGTTGTGGCTTTTGGAATTTTTATGTTGATTTTCCGAAAGTACCACAAGGAGTATAGCGAGATTGATTATACAGTGCCCGTATTGGAAATGCTTTCAAAAGCGGCAAAAAGGTATAAGTTCAGATGGAAAAGTATCCTGATTTGTTTGCCATCTATAATATTGATTGACATTGGTGTTGTTCTGTCAGACTTCTTTATAAATCCTGAAATTGATTGGAGTAGCATTGTAATTTTTCAACTAATTTATTTCGGACTTATGACTACTAGTGGTTTTGTTGGCTATATAATTTGGAGAACACGTCAGAAGCCACTTTATGATGGAGCAATGCAACTGCTTAAGGAGTTAGAAGGAAATTAGAGATAAAAGGAGGACATTGATTTACTCAATGTCCTCTTGGATTTATTTAATCCTGCTCGGATTTTGCTTTGCAAAAGCTTCCCAACTCGACGCTTTGCCAGTAACGCCCAGTGTGCTACTTTGCTGGTAAAAATGGCAAACGGCGGCAGCAAGTCCGTCGGTTGCATCGAAGTAATCCTGCGAAAAATCTTTCTCTTTTAACAAAGTTTTAAGCATTATGGCAACTTGCTCTTTCGATGCGCTACCCGATCCTGTTATGGATTGCTTTATTTTTCGAGGTGCATACTCAAAAATTGGAATTGAACGAGAAAGCACTGCAGCCATAGCAACACCCTGAGCACGGCCCAACTTAAGCATACTTTGAACATTCTTACCAAAAAAAGGCGCCTCAATGGCAACTTCATCGGGCAAGTACTGATCCACTAGCATTTGAATCCGCTCGTAAATAGTTTTAAGCTTAAGGTAATGATCGCCGAACTTCCCTAATTCAATAACTCCAAGCACTATCAATTTCATATCGTTTTTACCACTTCCTCGGATAATCCCATAGCCCAGAATATTTGTTCCGGGATCAATACCTAGAATTACTTTCTCTTTAACTTCGCTATGCTTTTCGTTAGTCATTTTCCTCTTCAACAACTTGTGTGTGGTTCTCTTTTCATATAAAAAACACAAATAAAAAAATCAGCCCTTACTACCAAGCTCCAATCTCAGCCTTCAACCCTTTTCCTACTATAGGCTTAAATTCTGATACACTAATACTTTTGGCACTTTTCTCAACTAATCCAAGATACGACAATGATGCATTCAAACTCGATTCGTTTATGTTTCCAAAAGGAGTTCTAACATCATCGACAGCAGGCACATTGACTGGAATCCCAGAATAGAAATCACCCTCGTTATTGGCATTTCGCATAGTAAAACAGATTGGTACAATTGCCCAATCTATAGATGGATCGTTAAACGTAAAGGTGTACATGCCAACTGGCTTCCCATGTGTTTTGTCGCCAACAAGAACCACATCCATGAATGGTTTAAGACCATTTATTACCAACTCGCTGGCCGAAGCAGAACTGCCAGTTGTAATGAAAACAACCTTACTTAACGGTAAGGAATTGGCTTCCGTAGTAAACACAATATATGAATCGGAGTATGAGTGCTTGTCGTTATGGTACGATTTTGCGAAAATTTTTCCGTAGGCTATACTTCCGCCAATCAAACTAGCTAAATGTTTCGACACATTTACTTGTCCTCCACCATTATATCGGAGATCAACTATTAACTCATTAATTCCGGCCGATTTAAACTTTGCAAATACAGTGTTAAGTTCTCCTACTGTATTTTCAATAAAACTCTCCAGCACAAAGTACCCAACCTTTGTCGATCCAAAAACATAAACAGAATCGAAAAGAACAGTATTCATTGATATTTCAGCCTTCGTAAAGGTATATTCATGATTGGTACCTTGTGGCGATTTCAATCCAAAAGTTTTGTTAACACCCGCCTGGCTGGGACCCATTAAACTAGAGAAGTTCTCGCGAGTTGGGGTTTGTCCATCAATGGATAATATTTGCCATCCACGGGTAACGCCAGCTGAACTTAGAGGCGAATTTTTAAACACAAATGATATTATAAGTTCGTCATCGGAATTGAAACCTGAGCCAAATCCAAATCCCACATAGGCACCTTGATTGTAATAAGCCTCGAGTTCCTGTTTTGTAGTTACATAACTCCACTTGTCGGGAGGGTTCACCTTTAACGCCTCAACTAATTCTACAGGACTACTATAGTTTTTTGGATCAACGCTTGGCATATCTTTATACCACAGGTAATAATCCTTCATCAACTTATAAACCTCTTTATTGACATCAACTTTCTCTTCGGTCTCCTTATCGCAGGAATACACTAACATGACCACAAGGGAAAACAAAAATAGAACCCGTAACTTTTTCATCCTTACATTATGTTATAGTGTTTATATTCTATTTATTACTATACCTTTACTTCTGTTGAGAAGTAGAATTTCTACCTAGATATTGTTGAAAAAGAATTGCTCCAATAATAATTAGCAACCCTACAATTGTTGTCCAGATTACCTTTTCGCGTAATATCCAACTCACAAACATCAACGCAACAAAGGGAACTAAATAAGCAAAGTTCCCCAATTTTGCGGTATTGGTTGCGTATTTCATTGCTTTGAGCCAAAGCACAAATGTTATTCCCATTTCGAATGCTCCAATATATGCCGATGCCAAAAGTCCATTCAAGGGTATAGAGTTAAATCCATCGAACATTAGCATTGGCGCTAAACAGAATACTGTGGCAAAGCCAAAACTCAAAAAGAGTTTAACAACGGCATCTCTACCTTTATCCCTTACATTGATTATCCAAAATGATGCCCAAACTAACGAACTGATTAATGCAAGGGTAACTCCAAGAGGATTACTGGCCGAAAAAACATCGATACTTCCTTGCGATGAAATGAAAACAACACCAAAGAAACTCAAAAAAAGTGCAGAAAAGTCGTACCAGTGTAGTTTTTGCTTTAGAAAAACGGCTGCAAGCAGCACAAGGATTATTGGCCAGACATAATTAAGAGGCTGTGCAACCTGAGCAGGAAGTAAACTATAGGCTTTAAAAAGCACAAAGTAGTACAAAAAAGTATTTAAAAATCCTTCCAAAACTGAATTTAGCAGATGCTTTCGGTTGGTCGATAATAGTTCCTTCCATTTGTTCTGCATTAAAAGAACTACAAAAAGAATTATAGTCGCCGATAACGATGACCAAAATAGAAGTTGTACGTAGTTGAACGATTTCAACCCAAGCTTAAATGCTGTTGCCGATGTACCCCAAAAAAGAACAACCAATGAGGCGTACAGATATGATTTTCGTTGATTTTCCAAAACTCACAGATTATTAATCGATGCAAGATAGCAAGAAAATCAATTCTTAACTTCACCTTAAAAAACAAGTATTGTTTAAAAAACAGACACGAAATCAATTTTTATTGAACTATTGAAACATTTTGGCGTCGAACAGTATCAATAAAATCGTTAAAGTAAATATCGTTATGTACCGTAACTGTAGTTTTCCTAGAATCGCCCAGATTTAATTGAATTCGAACAAATTTCTTCTTTTTTGTTTCTATTAAAACACTCTTTAAATCACTAATTTTAAAAACCATATTAGAAGTTCTTCGAATCTCCATCAAATTAAAAAAAGAAAAAATGAGCATTATAGATGCTACAAGC
>WBUV01000358.1 GCA_008933525.1 Bacteroidales bacterium
ATATTAGATTTCATATACTAGAAATTGCCTTGCAAGCACAAAGGTACCATAATAATTTTATAAAGTAATTGGCAATGAAAAATATCCAAGCCTTTATGAGAGTTGGATACAGACCTTTGATTGAATCTTTTTTCCTAAATTAGCTTAAACCAAATTAGTGCATCATGCAAAAATTTAATCTAAAATCAATATTTAAACTTCTTATGGCTATTCTACTTTTAGCCACGCTTACAAATTGCGAAAAAGAAAAAAAAGACGATTTCGATAGTCTTGATATTCTAGGTAAACTAAAGACTCTTGAAGGTGTTTCGGTAACAGAAATTACTCCGCAAACAGGCGCACCTCGAGAGTTTCAACTCGACATCACCCAACCAGTAGATCACAACAACCCCAACGGGCCAAAGTTTACCCAAAGAGCCTACCTCTCTCATTACGACGAAACAATGCCAATGATTTTTGCCCCCAATGGCTATCAATCATCTGCAAGATCATCGCAGGAACTAGCTGGATTGCTTAAAACTAACTGCCTGCATGTTTCGCACCGATATTTTCTGGACTCAAGACCATCGCCAACCAATTGGCAATACTTAACAATAAAACAGGCTGCCGACGATCATCATAGAATAGTAACGTTGCTGAAAAAGATATATAAAGGCAATTGGATAAGCAGCGGTGGTAGTAAAAGTGGACTAACGGCCTTGTTCCATAAACGCTACTACCCTGATGATGCAGATGCAACTGTAGCGTATGTTGCCCCTTTTACATTTGGAATAAAAGATGGACGGTATCCAACTTACCTCAAAAGTATAGGTGAAAGCGGTTGTTTTGAAAAACTAAAAATGGTTCAACTTTACGCACTGAAACATAAAAGTGAATTCCTTACCTTACTTAACAGTTTCATTCAAGCAGATGTGAATAATACTTATTCAATGGAAAAGGAGTTAATTCTTGAACTAAATATTATGGATTATCCGTTCACGTTTTGGCAATACTACAAGTATTCGTGCTCATCAATTCCCGATACTGCATCAACAACACCATCGGCATTGTTTACGCATATAAACAACATTGTATCGTTCGATTTTTATTCCGACAATTCGATTGCACTTTATGAACCCTATTTTTACCAAGCATTAACCGAGTTAGGCCAAATTGAATATGAAAATTACTACGGCGATTTGCTAAAAAAGATTAACCTGAACTCAGCAGGAAATCCAAACGTAGAGGCTGTTGCGCCTAAAGGAATAACTTATAATTACTTCAACAGCACCACCGTTCCGGAGATATACAACTGGCTTCAGAATAACGGCGATAGAATAATTTACATTTATGGAAAGAACGACCCTTGGTCGGCAGGAGCTATTGAACTAACCGGTAGCGCAGATGCGCTATACTTTATGGTAGATGGGGAAAACCATGGGGCAAAAATTACAAGATTACCGAATCCAAGTTTAGTCTACGATAAACTTGAGGAATGGCTAGGTATACCAATAGTTCCAACAAAAACAATTCAACAATATAGCAGAAGCGAAGATTTTGGCTTCAGGCTTCATGTAAGGGATTAACAATTCTTTCTGTTGAAAATAGTTAGTTCGTAGCATAATATACTTAAGACAAAAACACCTTGAAACAAAATCAATCATGCTAAGGCTTTTCTGGTATTTGATTAGTTTTCACACTCAACAAGTTTTAACTTATCAGTATTAAAGAAATAGGCACGGATATCTATCCGTGCCATCCTTGTTGCTCATTTCATAACAATAAATCCTATA
Source organism: Bacteroidales bacterium (assembly GCA_008933525.1). Classification (GTDB taxonomy): domain Bacteria; phylum Bacteroidota; class Bacteroidia; order Bacteroidales; family Tenuifilaceae; genus SB25. The sequence goes on from WBUV01000358.1 coordinate 1,773, forward strand.
TCAAACACTTTCAATTTCGGGTGTCCTTTAGAGGTCGAATTAATTATCCCTCATATTAAATTTCTTTAGTTAGATCCATTTACCAGCTTCGCTGTAGAGATTTTCTCCGCTAATTTTAAAGCATTATAAGCATTTGCTATTCCGCCTGTTTTAGACAAGTACATAAATTTTGTTTTTTTTGCTTTACCAGTTCGCTTAGGATAATAAACCTTTACGTTTTTATGATCAGTACACGATTTCAGAATAATATCTTTTAATTCAATGCTAGAAAACTCTGGATAGTAAGACCATATTAGAGCGGCCACGCCACTTACTACTGGAGCCGCAAAGCTAGTTCCATCCATAATTGAATACCTACTACCTGGATAAAGCATTGCAAGCTGGACTCCTGGTGCAAAAACATCGACGTTTTCTTGTCCATAGTTTGAGAAACGGCCACAAAGCATCTTGTTCAACTTGCGACTATTTGCTCCAACCGTAATCCAGCTATTAACTTTAGAACTATCGTTCAGTAAATTAATTGGATATGCATTAACTACATCCATGTCTTCAGAATCGTTTCCAGCAGCATGAACTAATAAAACATTTTTCGATTCAGCATATTTAATAGCCTCGTCAACAAAAATTTTTTCAGGAGAAAAGTTTTTCCCAAAACTCATGTTGATAATATTTGCTCCATTATCAACAGCATACCGGATAGCTAATGCGATGTCCTTATCATACTCATCTCCATCAGGAACAGCTCTGATGACAATTATTTTGACACTATCGGCTATTCCATCTACTCCAATTCCATTACTTCGTGATGCAGCAATAACTCCTGCAACTGCTGTACCATGATAAGGGTCTGGCCCTTTTACATTATTATTGCCGTAGTTTTTATCCTCAATATTGGCAATATTATCTGCAATAATATTCTTCCTAGGATTAAAATCTGTATTGTATTTCTTATTGATTATATTAAGCAGATTTTCCTTAGACTTGTCTAATTTTTGTTTTGAAAAACCACTCCTGTAAAGATCAATCATGCTATCTCTCAATTTCATCAATCCTTGATCTTTACTTTGAATACCGTATAAGTCATTAATTGTGAAATTTGATTTACCAAGATAATTCTTGAGAAACTCTTCTGCTTGGGCAATGTTTCTTTCAAAACTTTCTAGGTTTCTTAACGACTGCTTATACTCATCAACTTTTGTTAAATGATAGTTTTTAGCAGCAATAAACACCTCATATTCCTTTCTCTTAACTTCAGGAAGACTCTCTTTACTTGATACAGTATCGTAATAGGGTTTAAACTTTTTAAACAGTCTAGTAGCCTCAGAGTTTTCTTCTTTGATATTAACTCCTCTGGAATTTCCAAGGAAATTCCAACCATTAACATCATCAATATAGCCATTCAAATCATCATCAACACCGTTATTGGGAATTTCACCTTTGTTAATCCATATCTTACCTTTTAAATCTTCATGATCTACATCTACACCTCCATCAATAACTGCAACAATAATAGTCCTTTTAGGTGTTTTGTTAACTAATAATTCATTATAGCATCTATTTACATCAGCGCCTTGTATTTTATCAATTTCTGGGCTCTTATTATACCAGTTCAAAGATTTTGATTCAAGAGAATCAACGCTACTAACAAATTCAACTTGCGCTTGGGTTTCCAGTAAATAGCCATTCGACAAATTTAGAATAGAAAGAATGAGTAGTACTCTAAAAACTTTTAAAAACATATTTAAAACGATTAAAATTTAAACAAAGATAGAAATATAAGTTTTTTTGCAAAATGATTAGGAGCAGGATCGCTAGCCAATCTTAAAGCAGAATGATTAGATTATTAAATAAAAAATCCGCGGAAAACCGCGGATTTTTATAAGACTAATGTCATTTGTTATGCAGGATGAATAGCTTCTACTGGGCAAACATCAGCGCAAGAACCACAGTCGGTGCAAGTGTCTGGGTCAATTTTGTAGATATCGCCCTCAGAGATAGCCTCAACTGGACATTCATCAATGCAAGTACCGCAAGCGGTGCAATCGTCGGAAATTTTGTATGCCATTGTTAATGGTTTTTAGTTAAACTTTATTC
>WBUV01000359.1 GCA_008933525.1 Bacteroidales bacterium
GGTAGAACCATTGGCACGGTTAATTATCAGGTTAATCGCGTTAACTGCCTCGGTCGTAGGTTTTCCGCTTACCCGGTTTGCTGCCTCTGCATATACCAATAAAACATCGGCATAACGTAAAATTGGAGCATTCATCGGCCAAACAACCTTTTTATAGATATCATATGCGTCAACATACGGATAATTGTATTTGGCAATTATTGGTGCATACTCAAATGCTTCTTTCCATGGTATTAATTTCCAGTTTCCATTTGCATCCGGATGTATAACATCGGGAATATTAAGTTGGATATATGCATCGCGTCTTGGCTGATCAGGAAATTCGTAAGCCGCAAAAATAGTATCTAGCGCTCCTGTACTATACCCTCCTGAATTCTTTGAAGCTAAACCAATAGCATAGCCTGTTGGAGCATCGGTTGTTGCTTCAAAAGCAAACATCATTTCAGACTCACGTTTACTGTCAATCTTAAAAACATCCGCAACATTAGGTATTAAAGTAAACATCTTGCTATCAATAATTTCCTTTGCTACTGAAGCTGCTTTGGCATAGTTGTCAGCCTGTTTTAAAGGGGCAGTTGCCATAGTCAGATAAACTTTAGACAATAATCCCTTAGCAGCCCAGCGAGTTGGCCTTCCCGGAGTATTCGCCCAGGAATCGGGTAACGTTTTTGCAGCATCTTCAAGGTCAAGAGTTATTTGCGAATAAACATTTGCAACAGAGGTTCTTTCATAAGTATTGGAAACTGGATTTGGAGAATCCTCAATTATTAAAGGAATATCGCCATACAACCTTACCAGGTTAAAATATTTAAATGCTCTAATAAACCTTGCTTGTCCAACAATTTCAGCAAGTTCACTTTCGGTTACACCTGCAATCTTTTTACTATTAGCCGCCCTAATTACAGTATTCGCGTTAGCGATAGATTTATAAGCCGCTGTCCAATTTATAGTACCATAATCGGTATCTAAAACAATCGGGAAGTCTCGAATTCCATCATGATTTGAATCGGTATAAGAATTGTATTTCACATCATCTGGCCCAAGACCTACATCAGCAGCAGCATAAGCCTGAGACATTGCGCCTATCAAGCCTGCTTCGGCCTCACCTTTATTGTTATAAAAATTAACCTCGCTGACTAACGCTTTGGGATTTTCCATCAAATCACTACACGACGTCCCCAAAAAAGTAAGAGCTCCTAGCATAACTACAATGCCAACCCTTTGCGTAATAAATCCAATATTGTTTTTCATCGTTAATACTTTTTAGAATGTAACATCAATACCAACCGTATATGTCTTTGATTGAGGATAATTGCTGTTGTCGATACCTGCACGTCCGTCGCTCGAAGAGAAAGAGCTAGCTTCGGGATCATATCCCGTGTATTTAGTAAGCGTCAACAGATTCGATCCGGCAACGTACACTCTGAGCCTGTCTATTTTCACCTTGTTACAAATAGATTTTGGTAAGTTGTAGCCAAGATTTACCGTTTTTAGTCTTATGTAAGAACCATCCTCTACATAACGAGAATCTCTGCCATTTACAGAAACATTGTAGTCACCTAAGTTCTTTTCAAGCCTGTATTTAGTTCTTTCCGACTGAACAATCCATCCGGGAATATCTGTATCCTGATTGGTTGGGGTCCAGTGATCCAACAATCGTCGGCTTGTACCAGTAAGTAAGCCCCAATTTGTTTTCTCGGTAAAAATTCGACCAGCATTAAATATCTGATTGCCATATACTCCTTGAATTGTGAACGACAATTCGAAATCTTTATACGAGAATTTATTATTAAACCCAAAGCTAAATTTTGGTGCGGTATGTGCTATAATTGTTAAATCAGAAGCATTAATCTTATGATCTCCATTTAAGTCTTTGTATTTAGGATCGCCAGGCATTTGTCCAAATTTATTTGCCTCGGCCTCTTCACTTGTACTCCAAATGCCTTCAAACAGGTGTCCTTTAAGCGTTCCAAGAGGTTCCCCTTTTATAAGCCATACCATGTTATTGAATCCGTATCCACCACCTTGATTTGCTCGTTGAACAAGTTCATTGATCCCCGGGCCTAAATCAAGAATTTTGCTTTTGTTTGCCGAAAACATAATATTTGTATTCCATTTAAATTCGCCAACAAACGGATCACCACCTATTGAAATTTCAATCCCCTTATTTTCCATTGATCCAACGTTTTGCGTTATGGTAGGCGCAACGCCTGAAGCTCCAATTCCCGTATACCAAGAAATCTGACGAGCAAGCAACATATCAGTTGTCTTTTTCTTATACACATCTAAAGTAGCGGTTAGTCTGTTGCCAAATAGCCCAAGATCTATACCGACGTTGGCTTGTGCCGTGCTTTCCCATTTTAACTTATCATTTAAAGCACTCGAAACAATGTACCCGATATTTGTGGAACCACCACCGTCATACGGATAGTTAGCACCACCCAACGACGCCAGCGTTGAATAAGGATTTATACTTTGATTTCCTGTAACACCCCAACCTCCTCGGATTTTCAAATTCGAAAGAGCCTTAATTTTTTTTAAAAACATTTCGTTTGAGGCAGTCCAGGATACTGCAAGCGAAGGGAAATAGGCCCATTTATTACCTGGAGCAAGTACTGAGGAACCATCCGCCCGATAAGAGGCAGTTATGGCGTACTTATTGTCATACACATAGTTGGCACGCCCCAGGTATGAATTAAGTTCTCGTTTAGTGATATCATTTCCTGTAACAACAAGGTTTTCAGCTCCCGCCAAATTATAGATTCCAGTAACATCTGTGGTGAAACCAGTTCCTTGATAACTATAATACTGATTGTTCTCAACCTGATATTCTGCAACTCCAGTGAGTACCAAACGATGTTTTAAGTTGAAATCTCTGGAATAGGTTAATATATTTGAATTTTGGTATCTTGAATTTGTTCCTGAATATTGAGTACCCAATCCGCCAACTCCAGATCCTTCAAATGTTTTTCTGTTCAAATACCGAATATTATTATCGTTACCAATAATTGCACCCCCGGTTATTTTTAAACTAAATCCTTTTATGGGTTTTAATTCAACATAACCAGATACATTATTTTTGATGGTATTCATTTCATTAAAAGTTTCCATCGCCGACATAACGGGGTTTGCACCTTCATCATGTCCATAGCCGGGTAGATGTACCATATAGTTACCAGAACTATCATATACCGGTGTAGTTGCGTCCCATAAATAAGCTTCGTTTGCAGCTTGCCCCATGACTTCTCCGCTTCCAGAGCCGTTCCCAAACGGTGGAACATTTGATATTTCTTTACTACCAGCCCAGTTCAACCCCAGACTAATCCACTTGTTAATATCCGCATTTACATTCGCACGCAGATTATAACGTTTATAATACGAATTAATCATGATACCTTTATTATCCATGTAACCTCCGGATATAAAGTAATTCATATGATCGCCACCACCACTTATCGAAAGCTGATGATTGATTAATTTCTCTGTTTTATAAACTTCACGCTGCCAATTTGTTCCGCCATTTTTTTCAAAATTGGCTACTTGTTCATCGGTAAAAGGTTTAAAGCCACTTGGCGGATAATCTTCATCTAAAGTTGCAGAAAATTCGTTTGCGGCACGGGCAAATTCGCCAGCATTCATTACGTCAATAATTTTTGTAAGCCTTTGTACCCCTTCATTGAAGTTATAATTGATTACTGGTTTTCCTGATTTCCCTTTTTTTGTCGAAATTAAAATTACCCCATTAGCCCCTCTTGATCCATAAATAGCAGTGGCAGAAGCATCCTTCAAAACCTCAATAGACTCAATATCGTTGGGATTCAATGTTTTAATATCTCCACCCTGTAAACCATCTAT
>WBUV01000360.1 GCA_008933525.1 Bacteroidales bacterium
CCCTAGGAGTATTAACTACGGTTCGCCAATCTATGGCCAACGAAATTGGCGCTGCTTGCGGTCAAATGGCTGGTAAAGTAAAATAATTAATGCTTAAGCATTTCCTTTGCTTTTGCCACAGCCAAATCGAAAGTGTGTAGAATATTCTCCTCGCCAACAAGTTTTTCAACATGGAATTTTTCCAAGTCCTTTTTAACGCTATCGCGAACACCTGATAAAACAACCTTTGTTCCATTAGCCTGAATGTTGTGGATTGCATCCTTCAGGTTATTTGCACCTGTTGAATCGATAAATGGAACATGTCGCATTCTGATAATTAATACTTTGGCCTTAACACCCATGCTCTTAATCACGACACTATACTCCTTGGCAGAAGCAAAAAACAATGGGCCGCTAATCTCAAAAACTCCAATCTCTTTTGGCAAATCAGGATATTTTTCTACAATATCAGTATCAACCTCATGATGAACTTTGCTATTGATTTCGGCCATACGCTTCATGAACAATAGAGCAGAAAGCACAACACCCACTTCAATGGCAACTGTAAGGTCAACGAGCACGGTTAGGAAGAAAGTCGCTAAAAGTACAATCTTATCAAAATTAGAACCTTTTAGAATCGACACAAAATTCCTCCACTCGCTCATGTTGTACGAGACCACTATCAGAATACCTGCAAGACAGGCCATTGGAATTAACTTTGCCCATTGACCGAAGAAGAGCATAATTAAAAGCAACGTAATTGCATGGATAATACCCGCAATTGGAGTACGTGCTCCACTTTTTGCATTAGTTGCTGTACGGGCAATTGCACCAGTAGCGGGAATCCCACCAAAGAATGGGGTAATAACGTTAGCAGCGCCTTGAGCAATAAGCTCTGTATTTGAACGGTGGTTGGAACCAATCATACCATCGGAAACAACAGCCGACAATAAAGACTCAATGCCCCCCAGCAATGCAATGGTTAATGCAGGGGCAAGGTAGTAGCTAAGTTGAGAAAAATCAAAATTTGGGATTTCAAACGTGAAATTTTGAGGGATTTCACCAAAAAAACTTTCGATGGTAGTAACCTGTATTCCAAAAATCTGAACTACTAGGGTTACTAATATAATGGCTACAAATGATCCGGGTATTTTCGTGGTAATTTTCTTAAAGTAAACAGCGATTAGAATTGTAACCACTGAAATTATTATAGCTGCAGGATTAATAGTATCTAATGTTGTGAAGTACAATCCCCATTTGTGAATAAACTCCGATGGTACTTTTTCGATATTCAACCCAAGAGCATCTTTAATTTGGGTTGAGAAAATTACAAGGGCAATACCACTAGTAAAACCAACAATCAGCGGATACGGAATAAACTTAAGCAAAGCCCCAAGCCTAAGCAAGCCAAATGCAATAAGCATTAAACCAGCCAAAACTGTTGCAATTATTAATCCATCCGTTCCGTATTGCTCAATAATGCCATAAACAATAACAATGAAAGCGCCAGTGGGGCCTCCAATCTGAATTCTACTACCGCCCAATGCTGATATAATAAAACCAGCAATAACTGCTGTAACTAACCCTTTATCGGGTGAAACCCCTGAAGCAACCGCAAAAGCAATTGCCAAAGGTAAGGCCACGATACCCACAATTATCCCTGCAAATAAATCCTTGGTAAATTGCTCCTTTAAGTAGCCCTTCTTAATTACTGTAAATAGTTTGGGCTTAAATAATGGCTCCATTTCCTTTTAGTTTTTTAAATTGAAGGTGCAAAGTAAAGTATTATTGAAATACGTTATCCTCAAAACGGCATTTTGTTTAACATAAAGATTTGCATTAAATTTCGAATTCGTAATAAACTAGGCATTTTCAATAAACACTAAAAGATTATGGAAATGAACAATACTGTCAAAACAATTTTTGAACGTAAAAGCGTTCGGAGTTTTGAAAATAGAGTTTTAAGCAAAGATCAATTAGAACTGATACTAAAGGCAGGGATGGCTGCACCATCGGCTCGCAATCTTCAACCTTGGGCTTTTATTGTGATTACAGATAGAAATACACTAAACACTTTAGCAGATAGACTTCCGTATGCAAAAATGCTACACGAGGCCAGCGCTGCCATAGTTGTTTGCGGTGTGCCCGAAAACGCAGGTGATAGACCAGAGGGCTACTGGATTCAGGATTGTTCCGCTGCAACTCAAAATATACTTTTGGCCATAGAATCTATGGGACTAGGGGCAGTATGGACAGGCGTTTATCCAAGGCCAGATAGGGTTGATGCTGTACGAGAGGTTCTATCAATTCCTCAAACCGTTTTCCCGTTGAATGTTATTCCTATTGGATATCCAAAAGGCGAAAACAGGCCTAAAGACAAATTTAAGCCGGAGAATATTCGCTGGGAAAAATGGTAGGGTTTAAATATCACCCAATAGAGTGTCCTTAGTAAGTTTTCTGTAACTATTTGTAAATCCGTTGCAGGTTGCCTTTACTTTTTCCATTTCATCAAGGTTGGGCTCAATACTTAAGCCATGATTATCCAACTTTTCCTCCACAAAAGCAAGGGAGAGATGCTCGATATGCCTTGCAGGCTGATATGCTATATTTTTTGTATCCTTCAAAAGAACCTCGTTAACCAGTCCGCTGTCGATCATCAGCGTTAGCAGATTCCTCATTAAGCGTTGAGGTATGTGAAGCATTTTGGATAGTTCAAGGCTTGTAAGGGGTTCTTCGCCCTCTTTGAATCGCTTAATAATTGTGGTAAGAATTAGGATGGATAACACTTTACGGTTATAATGGCTAATATAATCTGTCTCCTTCTCAAACTCATACATCTCCACATTCTGGTAAGCAAAAGATATTTCGGCACCAAACAGCACAATTAACCAGCTGGTTTGCATCCATATTAGGAATAAAGGTAAAGCAGCAAAACTACCGTAAATAGCATTGTATTTAGAAACCCCAATTTGCAAGAAAATATAGGCCCATTGCACAATAACAAACCCTGAACCCGAAATAATTCCAGCAATTATACCTGAAGCATACGACACTTTGGTATTTGGCATTGCAATAAAAATGAAACTAAAAAGCACCCATATTAGAAGGTATGGAAGAAACTGTAATGCAGATATTATGAGCGGACTCACATAACCGATAATCGCAATCTCCTCAGCTATTGTACTAATTTGCGTGGCCAAAAACACATGAATACCACTCGATGCAATTAAAAGAATGGGAGCAATTAACATTATAGAAAGGTAATCTGTGAATTTCCTTGTCCAAGTTCTGGGTTTTTCAACTTGCCAAATATCATTGAACGAATTCTCGATGTTATTTAATACTTTTATAACCGACCAAAACAATAGCACTATACCAATACCTGCAATTACTCCACCTCCTGTGCGTGCAAGAAGTGAATGTGAAAAGCTAATAACTTGGTTCATCACCTCTTCCTGGCCCTTAAAGTTTGTAATAATCTGCTGCTCAAGGTACTTATCGACTCCAAAACCTTTTGCAATTCCAAAAATCAAAGCAAAGACTGGAACAATGGACATCAAGGTGTAATATGTGAGTGCCGATGCTTTAACCTGAACCTTATCCTCATTAAAACCTCGGAGAGCTAGTAGAATAACTCTAAGGTATTTGAAGGGACCTCTTAATTTTGGAGGAAGATCATCTAGACGAGTGCTCCAAACATCGTGAGTTATAAACTTATTTAGCCAGTTAATGCCTTGCATTATTCGTTTAAACCTGCTTTCCTTTTTGGCCATAGTATTTTTTTTCGAAGTTACGTCTACATTGATTTTAAAGCAAATATTTTCCCTGGTTTACTTACAACTGCACCAGAAAATTCAAGGTTTAGAAG
>WBUV01000361.1 GCA_008933525.1 Bacteroidales bacterium
CTTCCCAGTAAAACCTTTGGCATTGAAATCTAATGTTTGATTTTTACTCTCGTCAATATCGAAAGAAGATTTAAAATTCGTATACCCGAGTAGTAACGAAATGTTAATTGGAATTAGTTTGAAGCCAGGTATAAACTCTTTAAACTCGTTTTTAACCCCAATACCCCATAAACTAAAATTTCCAACACCATTAATATCTACTTTTGGAAAGAAACGGCCAACAACCTCTGTATGGAAGGGCAATCCCACACCTACCTGAATAATTGGAGCAGGAATAAATTTAAGGTTTGCCCCTTGAGGTAACGTTAAAGTGAACCCCCCATTTGTTAAAACGGTTCCATTTGTTTTTTCTCCAGTAACAGTAGGTGAATTTGGATTACTTCCACTTTGCACAGACCAATACTCAAGATTCAATTTAGAAACGTCAAAAGTCTTTTGGCTTGATGGGGGAACAGAAATTGCAGCAGTGAAAGTTAGATCAAACCCCAATAACTTATGAGGTTTAGCGGTGTTATACCACCCATTGTTTAAACTTGCCCCAAATCCTTTACCGAAAGGCTCTAGGTATGCGTTTGCAAGCTTTTCGGCATCTCTCAAATTTCCTGAAAGAATTTTAACTACGTCTTCCTGTGAATAAAGCGATGTAGATAAAACGCTTAAACTCAGCACTAGTAATATTCCAGCAATTTTTTTCATAGATAAATGATTAAAAGTAAAGTATAACTATCGAACCAATATAAAACAAATGTACAAATGTTTTGATTAATCAAACACAGAAAATCTTACAAGAAATAAATTAAAGTGGCTATTTTTGTAAAAAAAACTATGAGCAATATCCCTTTAGCAGAACGTATGCGTCCACGCACTGTCGACGATTATGTTGGGCAAGCCCATCTCGTTGGCAATGGAAGCATTCTGAGGGATATGATCAAATCAGGAAATGTAAGTTCTTTCATACTTTGGGGGCCTCCTGGAGTTGGTAAAACTACGCTCGCAAAAATAGTTGCAAATCAACTCAATAGACCTTTTTACACTTTAAGTGCTGTTAGTTCTGGTGTTAAGGATGTAAGAGAGGTTATTGATAAGGCAAAATCACAAAAGTATTTTAACACACCATCGCCAATTCTTTTTATTGATGAAATTCATCGATTCAGTAAATCTCAGCAGGATTCTCTTTTAGGGGCTGTTGAGCAAGGAATTATTGTGCTTATTGGTGCAACTACGGAGAATCCCTCATTCGAAGTAATTACTCCACTCCTATCACGTTGTCAAGTTTTCATTCTTAAATCGCTTAATGAGAGCGAATTAAGTTCATTGCTTAATAATGCAATAAGTCGAGACATTGAGTTGAAAAGTTTAAAATTCAACATTACAGAGACCGATGCATTATTTAGGTTTTCGGGTGGAGATGCTCGAAAACTCTACAACATCATAGAATTGCTTGTTAACGTAAATAACAATGGTAATCCTATTGAAATTAACAATAAACGTGTTACTGAGGTTCTTCAGGAGAATATTGCCATTTACGATAAGAATGGGGAGCAACACTACGATATAATTTCAGCGTTTATTAAATCAATCCGGGGCAGCGATCCTAATGCTGCCGTTTACTGGCTTGCCAGAATGATTGAGGGAGGTGAAGACCCAAAATTTATTGCACGAAGACTCGTTATTCTGGCATCGGAAGATATTGGTTTGGCTAATCCTAATGCATTGCTTATGGCTACAAGTTGCTTTCAGGCAGTTACTATGATAGGCATGCCTGAATCTAGAATAATATTATCCGAAGCAACAATTTACCTTGCAACCAGCCCCAAAAGCAATTCTGCCTACGAAGCTATTGGCAAAGCGCAAGAGCTAGTTAGAGATAAAGGTAATCTTCCTGTACCCCTACATATTAGAAACGCACCAACGAAGTTGATGAAAGATATTGGATACGGCGCTGACTATAAGTACGCACATAGCTATAAAGGAAACTTTGTTTCACAAGAATTCCTTCCCGAGAAGATATCGGGAACTATAATATTTGCCCCACAGGATAATCCCAAAGAGAAGGAAATTGAACTTAAACTAAAGGCCTTATGGAAAGGCAAATACAACTACTGATAATCATAAATAATACAATATGAACACATTAAAATCAATTAATGGTATAAAACATTTAGACTCTGGCAATTTCTTTTTACTTGCAGGGCCTTGTGTTGTTGAAAACGAGGAAATAACTTTCGGGATTGCTGAAAAAGTAATGGAGATAACCGATAAGTACAAAATTCCTTACATCTTTAAAGCATCTTACAGAAAGGCGAATCGCTCTAAGATGGATTCTTTCTCCGGTATTGGTGATGAGAAAGCCCTAGGCATACTTTCCGAGGTTAAAAAGCGATACGGATTACCAATTGTAACGGATATTCATACCGCAGAGGAAGCTGCAATTGCTGCAAAATACGTAGATGTTCTTCAAATTCCAGCGTTCCTATGCCGCCAAACAGACCTATTGGTTGCTGCTGCAAAAACTGGACGAGTTGTAAATGTAAAAAAGGGTCAATTTGTATCGCCCGAGTCGATGAAGTTTGCTGCGCAAAAAATTGTTGATTCCGGAAACAATAACGTAATGCTTACCGATAGAGGAACTCAGTTTGGTTACCAAGACCTGATTGTTGATTTCAGAGGAATTCCAATTATGCGTGAATTTGGTTTTCCTGTAGTTGTTGATGTTACCCACTCGTTGCAACAACCAAACCAAACATCTGGCGTGACTGGCGGAAAACCTGAAATGATAGAAACAATATCGCGAGCAGCAATAGCCTGCGGTGCCGATGGCCTTTTCATGGAAACACATCCTAATCCAGCTAAAGCATTATCGGATGGTGCTAATATGTTAGATTTAAAACATTTAGAAAAATTACTTGATCACCTTGTTCAAATTCGTCAAGTCATCAAGAATTTTTAACGTAAACGTTTAATAGGGTATCGATTTTTTGTTTTAGGAGGTTGGCGTTAATAGGCTTAGAAATATAGTCGTTACAGCCAACCTCAAAACATTTAATATTGTCGTGAGGCAATGCATAGGCTGTTTGAGCAATAATCGGAAGCGAGGGTTTTGTTTTTCTTATCTCAGCGGTAGCTTCGTAACCATCAATCAAAGGCATTTGAATATCCATTAATACAATATCGATATTTGAACCATCAAATGTTTTATCAATCGCTTCTCGGCCATTTTTTGCCCATACAATATTGGCCTTTGTATCGGCTAGAATTGTTGAAAGGTATCGGAAATTAACTTCTACATCCTCGGCAATTAGTATATTTTTACCAGTCCAATTGTATTCAGTTTCACTTGTGCTATACAAGAATGATCCAGAATCCTGAAAATGTCTTTCTTTATATGGTAGGCTAAAATAAAAGGTTGTACCTTCTCCAATTTTTGAATCAAACCAAATATCTCCTCCAAGTAAATTAATTATGTTTTTACTGATGTATAAGCCTATACCTGTTCCACCGTATTTTCGTGTTGATCCTTCTTGAACCTGACGGAATCTCTCAAATATTATATCGCGTTTGTCTTCGGGTATTCCTATCCCGCTATCACGAACAAAGAATTGTATTTTATTTTCTTCGTGAACATTAACGTATCCAAATTCAACATTTCCCTTATCAGTAAATTTCAGTGCATTTCCGATCAAATTGACTAAGACTTGCCTTAATCGTTGACCATCGGTAAAAAGTATATTGGACTCATCGTCGTTTAAATTCAAAAGCCTTATATTGATGTGCTCCTTTTCTTGCTTGAATTTAACCTCATTGAAAAATGTGTAAACGTCAAACATTAAAT
>WBUV01000362.1 GCA_008933525.1 Bacteroidales bacterium
GGTAAGATTCGTGTTATGGTTGGAGTTGCAGCCATATTAATGCTTGTGGTAAGTTTATTTGCTTTTTCTTCGTTTAAGAGTAGCGACGGCGGTTCGTGCAGAAGACAAATTCAAATTCCTGATACAGTTTTTCAGAGTTCGTATATTATTCCAATTCCAATTCCTGAAACATTGAGTTTTTCTGGTGAAGAAGTTCCTTTAAAGTACTTTGATGTGCGTGAGAGTTTAGATAGAGAGTTGCAGGTGAATACTTTTTGGCACTCGCAAACTGTGATTTTATTAAAGAAAGCTAATCGGTTTTTCCCTGTTATTGAGCCAATTCTTAAGAAAAATGGTATCCCCGATGATTTTAAGTATTTGGCTGTGGCGGAGAGCGGTTTGTCGCAAGCGGTATCTCCTTCTAAGGCAGTTGGGTTTTGGCAAATACTTGAGGGTACTGCAAAGGATTATGGTTTAGAGGTTAATAACGAGGTAGATGAGCGTTACCATATCGAGAAATCAACCGAGGTGGCCTGTAAGTACTTGTTAAAGAGTTATCAGAAATATGGTAACTGGACCATGGCCGCAGCATCATATAATATGGGCCCAAACGGTATTAATAAACAAATGGATAGGCAGGAGAACGATTCATACTACGATATGGTTTTAGGAGAGGAAACTGGTCGTTATGTTTTTCGTATCTTGGCAATCAAGGTGATATTTGAGAATCCTGAACGTTATGGTTTTTTTCTGGATAAAAAAGATTTGTATCCTCCATTCGAATTTACTGAGGTGAAAGTTGATACTACTATTGCTAGCATTGCCCAGTTTGCTCGGCAATTCGATTCAAACTATAATTTAATCAAGATGTTGAATCCTTGTTTGCGTGAAAATTATCTTACAAACAAATCACGTAAAACTTACTCAATAAAGATTCCCGAGAAGAGTTTTAGAGAGGGTGCATATTAATTATAATTTATAATGATAGTCGATTCTCAAGTCAACTATCAATATTTGCTGTAAAAATGGAAATTCTAAAAGGCGAGGCCGAAGAAATTGTGGTGGAAGGCGCACGGGTGCACAACCTTAAAAACCTCGATATAACAATTCCTCGAAATAAACTTACTGTTATTACCGGTCTTAGCGGCAGCGGTAAATCATCACTTGCCTTCGATACCATTTACGCTGAGGGTCAGCGTAGGTATATCGAAACAATGTCTGCTTATGCCCGTCAGTTCCTTGGTTCGTTGGAGCGTCCCGATGTGGATAAGATATCGGGTTTAAGCCCTGTGATTTCCATTGAGCAGAAAACCACCAGCCATAATCCTCGTTCTACAGTTGGCACAACAACCGAGATTTACGATTTTCTCCGTTTGCTTTATGCAAGGGCATCAACTGCTTACTCACACAATACTGGCGAGGAGATGGTTCGCTATACCGACGACCAGATTATTAACCTTATCATTGAGAATTTTAAAGGGAAGAAAACCGCAATCCTTGCACCTGTTGTTAGGGGGCGTAAAGGACATTATAAGGAACTATTTGAGCAATTACGACGCAAGGGCTATTTGCACGCTAGGATTAATGGTGAAATAACCGAGATGCGTCCTGCAATGAAGCTCGACCGTTACAAAACTCACCACATTGAGTTGGTTGTCGATAAAATTGTAGTGGATGAGTCCGATAGAAAGCGGGTTTCGCAGTCGGTAAATACCGCAATGTCACTTGGAAAGGGTATCATAATGGTGCTTGATATGGAAAGTGGTCAATCGCGCTATTACAGTCGGAATCTGATGTGTCCAACAACAGGAATTTCGTACGATGAACCTGAACCATACTCTTTCTCCTTCAATTCACCCAAAGGTGCCTGTAATCATTGTAATGGGTTGGGCTATGTAACCGAGGTTGATATTGAGAAGATTATTCCAGATCCTAAGTTAAGCATTAAGAAAGGCGGAATTCAACCGCTTGGACCATATAAAAGTTCGTTAATATTCTGGCAGATAGAGGCCATTGCGTCGAAGTATGAGTTTTCCATAAACGACCCAATTGAATCGATTCCGGAGGAAGCGTTGAACGTAATTCTGAATGGCTCCGAGGAGCAATTTAAGTTGAAACATCCGAACCTTGGATTGACATCAAGCTACTTCTTGAGTTTCGAGGGGGTGGTTAGTTTTATTCAGAACCACCAAACCAACGAAGAGCTTACAGGGAAAGGGGAGAAGTGGGCTAACCAGTTTATTCGTCAGGTTACCTGTCCACATTGTAAGGGCTCAAGGCTGAGGGACGAATCGCTTTGGTTCAGGATTGATGGCAAAAGCATAGCCGATGTATCGGCTATGGATATTGAGAATCTTTGGGAGTGGCTACAAGGGCTTGACGAAAGAATGGATAAGCGCAAACGTGCCATTGCAACCGAGATTTTAAAGGAGATTCGTGAACGTGTTCGGTTTCTGCTCGATGTAGGTTTAGGGTATTTATCGCTAAGTCGTGGGTCGGTAACCCTTTCGGGTGGCGAGAGCCAGCGTATCCGTCTTGCTACGCAAATTGGCTCCAAGTTGGTAAACGTACTCTACATTCTCGATGAACCTAGCATTGGTTTGCATCAGCGTGATAATATCAAACTTATTGATTCGCTTAAAAAGCTTCGCGATACAGGTAATTCAGTAATTGTGGTTGAGCACGATGAGGAGATGATTCTTGCTGCCGATTATGTTGTGGATATTGGCCCAAAGGCTGGAAGGCACGGCGGAAAGGTTGTAGCCAAAGGAACTCCTGACGAGTTGATGAAAACCGATACTTTAACAGCCAAATATCTGAATGGAGCATTATCCATTGAGGTGCCAAAGGAAAGAAGGAAAGGAAACGGAAAAGTTTTAAAATTAATTGGCGCAAAGGGTAACAACCTTAAGAATGTAGATGTTGAATTCCCATTGGGAATGATGATTTGCGTTACGGGTGTATCGGGTAGCGGTAAATCAACGCTAATAAACGAAACCCTACAGCCATTGTTAAGCCGCTATGTTTACAATTCCTATAAGCAACCACTCGATTTTGATAAGATTGAGGGTATCGAAAATATCGACAAGGTTGTTGAGGTTGACCAATCGCCAATTGGACGCACTCTGCGCTCCAATCCTGCAACCTATACTGGCGTATTCACAGATATTAGGAAACTATTTGAGTTAACTCCTGATGCCAAGATTCGTGGTTACAAGGCTGGACGTTTCTCGTTCAACGTTAAAGGAGGACGATGCGAAACTTGCAAGGGCGCTGGATTACAAACTATCGAAATGAATTTCCTACCCGATGTTTACGTGAAGTGCCCCGATTGTTATGGACGCCGCTACAACCGCGAAACATTGGAGGTTAAATATAAAGGTAAGAATATCAGCGAAGTGCTTGATATGACTATTAACCAGGCAGTTGAGTTTTTCGAGAGTATTCCTCAAATCTTCCAGAAAATAAAAACCTTACAGGATGTTGGTTTAGGTTATATTACACTTGGGCAAGCCTCTACAACACTATCGGGTGGAGAAGCTCAGCGTGTAAAACTTTCAACAGAACTTGCAAAGCGCGATACTGGCAAAACCCTTTATATTCTGGATGAACCCACAACAGGACTTCACTTCGAGGATGTTCGCGTTCTGCTTGATGTTCTCAATAAACTTGTAGAAAAAGGTAATACGGTAATTGTAATTGAGCACAACCTCGATGTAATAAAGGTTGCCGATTACATTATCGACTTAGGCCCCGAGGGAGGTGGTGCGGGCGGAAAGATTGTTTGCACAGGAACTCCTGAGCAAGTAATCAAAACAAACTGTGGCTATACCTCGGAGTATTTAAGGA
>WBUV01000363.1 GCA_008933525.1 Bacteroidales bacterium
TAATGATTCATTAAGAGTTAAAAAGCAGCTAGCTGCTTTACGAATCGAGAGCATAATCCACATCGATGGGAAGTTAGATGAATCCCAGTGGAATAACGCTGAGGTTGCTTCAGGTTTTGTTCAGTACGAGCAGTACAACGGACAAAAGCCATCACAGGAAACTGTTGTTAAGGTTTTGTATGATGATGACGCTTTATACATTGGCGCTAGAATGTATGATAGTAATCCTCAACTAATCTACAAAGAACTTGGAAAACGCGATAACAGCGATAATTTAAAATCCGACGCTTTTTCTGTGCATATAAGCACCTATAACGATGGGCTAAATTATCTACAATTTATTGTATCGGCTTCGGGAGTGCAAACCGATATTAAGTTAACCTCCGATAACGAGGAACGTTCATGGAATTCGGTGTGGACAAGCGAGGTTTTAATCGATGACGAGGGGTGGTGTGTAGAAATGAAAATTCCTTACTCGGCTTTGCGTTTCTCCAACAATGCAAGTGGATCAAACTGGGGAATTAATTTTGCACGTTTAATTAAGCGCTTTAACGAGGTGAGTACATGGAATTTTGTTGATAAATCGCTTCAAGGATTTACCACACAATCGGGACTTCTTACTGGTATTAGTGGAATTAAACCTCCTGTGCGATTATCCTTTACACCTTATCTATCTTCTTACATAAACAAATTACCAAACACCAGTAAACCTGAGTATAAGTTAAATGGTGGAATGGATTTTAAGTTGGGTCTCAGTGAGAGTTTTACTTTGGATATGACCCTTATTCCTGATTTTGGACAAGTTAAGTCCGATGATAAAGTGCTAAACCTTACCCCGTTTGAGGTCAAATACGATGAGGCCCGTCAGTTTTTTACCGAAGGTACAGAACTTTTTAATAAGGGAGGAATTTTCTATTCGCGGAGAATTGGATCTGCTCCCGTAGGTCACGATAATGTGGAAGAATTGTTAGAAATAAATGAGGTTGTTGAGAATAACCCATTAGAAACCAAGATGATTAATGCATCCAAACTATCAGGAAGAACAGCTGGTGGTTTGGGGATCGGTTTTTTTAATGCTATGACTCAGAATGCTTATGCCGATATTAAAGACACATTAACCGGTGAAAAACGTAAAATTCTGACTCAAGGATTTACCAATTACAATATGGTGGTTTTTGATCAAACATTACAGCATAATTCATTCGCAAGTGTTGCAAATACTAACCTTATAAGACCCAAAAACGATTACTTGGCAAATGTCACCGCTTCGCAGTTCTTATTGCGCAACAAAAAGAATAGTTATGCTGTTGAAGGGTCTTTGGGTATGAGCCAAATTTTTAATGATTCCATTACCCGTGGTTACAAATCATTTTTAGCAATAGAGAAGACTAGCGGTAACTTTCAGGGTGATGTGTGGTTTAATATTGAAAGTGATAAGTACAATCCTAACGATATGGGATATCTCCAGAATCCAAATGAGTTCTCTACTGGTGTTGAATTTTCTCACGAAATTTTTAAGCCATTTTGGAAATTCGTTGAGTTTGAAAATGAGTTTGAGTTTATTCACCAAATGCTATATTCTCCAAGATATTTTACTTCGCAAGTTTTGGTATTTAATTCAAGATTTACCACTATTAAGCAATTTACTGGAGGATTTTATTTTGAAATAAATCCTCGAGACGGTTTTGACTATTTCGAACCACGCGTTGATGGCTATAAGCTTCGATTACCAACTAGGTATTATGGTCGATGGTTTGGCTCGCCCGATTACCGCAAAATTTTGGCTATTGACCATAATATTGCCTATTGGAAAACGTCCGATTACAATCAGCATGGTTTCTCGTACAGTATTAGTCCACGCATTAGATTTAATGATAAAGCATTGCTCATCCTAAGTTGGAATCACTCATTCGATTATAATAATATTGGTTACTTCAATTATAATGCAGTTGATGTTATTATGGGGCGAAGAGATATTCAAACAATAACCAATACTGTCAACTTTCAGTATACATTCAATGCAAAGTCTTTTATCAACCTGAGATTAAGACACTATATCAGGCATTTTTCATACGATAGTTTCTATACTTTAAGTAAGAGTGGTTTATTAACTCCTACTACTGTAGCATCCTATTCAAATAGAAATTACAACCTATTCAATCTCGATTTACAGTACCAATGGAACTTTGCGCCAGGTAGTGAGTTGGTTGTGGTATGGAAAAACTCGTTTGAGGAGAGTGGATCGGATCCAATATATAACTATTTCGATAATATTGATAATATGGCCTCGAGTCCCAAGTATAATAGTATTTCATTAAAAGTATTATACTATATCGATTATCAAATGCTGCGTAGGCATAAGAAATAAAGATTTTAAATTTTAACTTTACGTTTTAACTATAAACTATTTCTATGGAAGCAATAAATCGTAGAGGTTTTGCCAGCGATAACAATTCTGGTGTTCATCCCAATATTTTAAAATCGTTTGAACAAGTAAATCATGGGCATACAATAGCCTACGGCGACGATATTTATACTCAGCAAGCTATTACAAAATTCAAAGAACTGTTTGGCGATGATATTGAAGTTTTTTTTGTTTTCATAGGCTCTGCAGCCAATGTTCTAGGGCTTCAATCGATTACTCAACGCCATAATGCCATAATTTGTGCTGATACAGCCCATATCAATGTGGATGAGTGTGGTGCACCCGAGCGGTTTACAAGTTGTAAACTATTAACTCTTGCTACTGATAATGGCAAACTTACAGTCGATTTGGTGAAAAAACATATGCATGGCTTTGGATTTCAACACCATGCTCAGCCAAAGGTTATTTCAATATCTCAAGTTTCAGAATTAGGGACTGTATATAAACCTTCAGAGATTAAGGTTTTGGCCGATTATGCTCATAGCAATAATATGCTCCTTCATATGGATGGAGCTCGATTAGCCAATGCTGCAGTTTCGTTAAGTATGAGCTTTAGAGAGTTTACCCGCGATGCAGGAGTCGATGTTCTCTCTTTTGGTGGTACAAAGAATGGAATGATGTACGGCGAAGCCATTGTTTTCTTCAATAAGGATCTGGCTCACGATTTTATGTATTCCCGTAAACAGGGACTGCAACTTGCCTCCAAAATGCGGTATATTTCTGCTCAATTCATTGCTTACCTCAGCAATAATCAATGGCAAACAACTGCTACTCACGCAAACAGGATGGCGAAAATACTTGAGGAGAAGGTTCGTAAAATAGAGGCAATAACAATTACTCAACCTGTTGAGGCCAATGCAGTATTTGCAATTGTTCCAAGTCACATTATTTCTATGTTACAGGAGGAGTATTTCTTTTACGTTTGGGACGAGGATCGATCGGAGGTTCGCTGGATGACATCGTGGGATACCACCGAGGATGATATCGAAAAATTTGTGCAAAAAATCAGAGAGTTGATATAGAGTAATAGTTGAACAATTTTTGGATAGACTTGAAGATTTATCATATTACAAACAAGCCCCGCATATTGCGGGGCTTATTTCATATTACGATTTCTTCTTCTCCTCAACCACCTTGGCTTCGAAGCCTAGTTTTTTAATTGCCTCAGCAATTTTTTCGGGGGTTGTTTTGGCATCGTCGTATTTTACGGTTACCAGTTTCTCATCAAGGGTTGCGGTTACTTCTTTTACGCCTTTCTCAAACGCTAAATCGCGCTCAATTTTTGCCTTGCACGATTTACAGTGCATACTAACCTCGTAAACTACAGTTTTATCAACCTTTTTCTGTGCGTAGGTTTCTGTGGTATTTGCAACCATAAGGGCTATACC
>WBUV01000364.1 GCA_008933525.1 Bacteroidales bacterium
ACTTTAACATATCATTTTAACCTACATACCCCGCCCCCCATTAAGACCTCCCTTCCTGCCAACCTCCGTTCCTGCGCTTAAATAGCCATTTTCATATGTTATAGAAGGGGCTACAGTACCTTAAAAGAAATTTCTGGATAAAAAATTGGCTAGGGGGGTATATGGGAGCAAAATTCAATTAAAAATTTTTGGGAGAAAATTTAGGAAAATGAAGCAAATCGTAAAAATACCCTGTTGTGAATTTATGAATTTTTACGTATGTTTGTAGATTAAGAAATTATCCTGAGCTAAGGTTTGTGTCTTTAATAAGTTAGATAATCTAATGTGTGATGAATATTGAAGTTTGTTTCTGGCATGAAGTTCTTGAGAACCTAGTTCCCTTCTTGTTTGGTATGGGTGCCAGTTGGATGTTGTTCCTAGGTCAACACCATTATAAATTGATAAAGAAAAAAAGGTTTGCATTAGATTATTTAAAAAACAGCATCTTAACACAAATACCCAAAATCCAAACATCTTTACAAAGTGCTATGGATGCAATCCTCAATAATAAAGGCGATGCATATAAAGCACTAGCTTACGAAGAATTTTCAATTTACCCCCTCAGTTCCATTTCTCCAAGCGAATATTATCAAATATTCAAACAAAAGGAATTTGCTTTATTCCATGAAATCTATAGTATGATCGATTTCCTCCAGAACAATCTACCCAATTCAATTATAAATTATTATTTCGAGAATGTCAACCAACATCTTCTTGATGTCGGTATGGTTGGCGATAAAGAACATATTAAGAATTGTAGTAGTTGTCATCAGCTAAAAGGTAAAGGTCGAAAAGCTGTATATGCCAAAAAACAAGAATTTCAAATGCTTGAAAATAAGATAAATGAACTAATTGATTTATCTAAATAATTACTTCTATAGTGGTAATTTGGCAAGTTGATAGGAAAGTACAGTTATTTTTAAGGTAGTTGCCATTGTGGATATGGGCAATTTTTTAAATATGGAAAGATTTTCAGAGTAGATATTAGAAAAAAAACAGGTAAATAAGTAAATTAAAAATAAATGATTACAGGTGAAGTAAAGAACAAGATTGACGGAATTTGGGATGTCTTTTACAGTGCAGGTATAACCTCACCACTTACAGTTTTGGAACAGATGACCTATCTGTTTTTTATTAAATTGTTAGATGATAGCCAGATTAAGAAAGAAGCCAATGCTATTATGTTTGGCGTGGAGTTAAAAGAACCTGTTTTCAAAGATGGTAATTGGTTAAATCCTGAAACAAAGAATGAGGTTCCCTATGCTAATCTTCGGTGGAGCAATTTCAAGAATTTTGATACCACAACAATGCTTAACACCGTTCGCAACGATGTATTTGTTTTCATTAAAAACATTAGTAGCGGAAAAGAAAGTGCCTATAGTCGTTTTATGAAGGATACCATTTTTATGATACCTAACGAACGTACATTGGCAAAGGTAGTAGATGGCATCAATGGACTTGACCTGAATGATAAGGATTCAATGGGTGATGTGTACGAATATATACTGGGTAAAATGGCAGCCAGTGGAACCAACGGGCAATTCCGTACACCCAGACATATAATCCGTATGATGATCCATTTACTAAAACCAACATTGGATGATGTGATTTGTGACCCTGCAATGGGCTCGGCTGGTTTTATTGTTGAAGCTGCAATTTATATTTCAGAGGTTTATAAAACCGAACTGCTAAATAAAACACACGGTGACCATTTCCGAAATTCTATGTTTTATGGGTTTGATACCGACCAAACCATGTTACGCATCGGGGCAATGAACCTGATGTTGCACGGTGTTGAAAAACCGAATATCGAATGGCAGGATAGTTTGTCGGATGACAATAAAGATAAGAACAAATACACCAAAGTATTTGCCAATCCACCTTTCAAAGGGAGTCTTGATCACGAATCGGTTGAAAAGAGCCTCTTGACCATAGCCAAAACAAAGCAGACAGAATTACTATTCATTAGTTTATTCCTTAAAGTTCTAAAGCTAGGTGGTCGATGAGCATCCATTGTTCCCGATGGTGTTTTGTTTGGTGGCAATAAAGCCCCAGTTGCAGTTCGCAAAGAATTGGTAGAACATCAACGTTTGGAAGCAGTAATATCAATGCCATCTGGAGTATTTAAACCTTATGCTGGGGTTTCTACAGCCATATTGATTTTCACCAAAACCAATGCTGGGGGTACTGACAATGTTTGGTTTTACGATATGCGTGCTGATGGATACAGTCTGGATGATAAACGCAGTCCAATAAATGATAATGATATTCCCGATATTATTTCCAGATTTCATAACTTAGATTCTGAAGCCGAAAGAACCCGTCAAGACCAATCTTTCTTTGTTCCCAAATCGGAAATTGTTGAAAATGGGTATGATTTATCGATCAACAAATACAAACAGGTGGAACGTGTGAAGGTTGAATTTGAAAAGCCTGAAGTGATTCTCAGTCGTATCGAGACCCTGCAAGATGAGATTAGTATTGCCATTCAGAATTATAAATCTTTAATCGGATAAGGATGAAAAATAAATTTGGGTGGGAGATAAAGCCATTGAAACAATTAGGGCTTATTGTCACTGGGCACACTCCCAAGACTTCAAATAAAGATAATTATAATTCGAATGATTATTGTTTTTTTAAACCAAGTGATTTAAGAGGAGAGAATATTTCAATATTGAGTAAATCTGAGAATTATATTTCAAAAATTGCATTTGAAGGTTCAAGGGCTTTGCCTGTTGGCTCAGTATTAGTAACTTGTATTGGTACTGTTGGCAATGTAGGCATAACTACTGTAGAGTCTACCTCAAACCAGCAGATTAATGCTATTATACCTCATTACAATTTAAACTCTAAATTTTTGGCATACTCAATCAGTTCTTTGCGTTCACTTTTTAATCATATAGCAAATGCACCTGTTGTACCAATAATAAATAAATCCCAATTTTCAGAGGTGCGAATACCAGTTCCCCCACTCCCCACCCAGCACCAAATCGTATCCGAGTTAGATGCCCTGAGCGAAATTATCAGCAAAAAGAAACAACAAATAGAAGAACTTGACAAATTGGCTCAGGCTACTTTCTATGATATGTTTGGTGACCCTGTGACGAATGAAAAGGGGTGGGAAGTAAAGAAATTTGGAGAAGTTTGTGATATAAATCCTAAGAAATCGGAAATATCAGATGTTGAACGGAACACCTATGTTTCTTTTGTCCCTATGGCCAAAGTAGGTGAAAAGGGCGAATTAGAACTTACAGAAAATCGTAGATTATCTGATGTAATTTCAGGATTTACTTATTTCAAAGACAACGATGTTCTTTTTGCCAAGATTACTCCTTGTATGGAAAATGGGAAAGGTACAATTGCTACAGGATTAAAAAATGGAATTGGATTTGGTTCAACTGAATTTCATGTATTGAGGCCTAAGAAAACTGTTAATAGTGAATATATTTATGCAATAACAAGTAAATCTGATTTCAGAAATGAGGCAGAAAGAAATATGACAGGTAGTGCAGGCCAAAAACGTGTTCCAAAAGAATTCTTTTTACAATACAAAATTCCTGTTCCAGAAATAAATATTCAAAATCATTTTGCTGCTCAAATAAAATCGATTAAAAAACAAAAAGCAATAATTAATCTTTCAATAGCAGAAGTACAGCAATTGTTTGATTATACGATGGATAAATATTTTAATTAGTTATGGCCAATATAATTATTGATAACAGCGAATTGGAAGCACTTTTTGTAAGTGCATGTGATAGATATAAACATATATCA
>WBUV01000365.1 GCA_008933525.1 Bacteroidales bacterium
CTCCAAGCAACGTCCAACCTCGTGGTGCGCCTGTTCGTGGGTGTAGCCAAGTTCAACTTCGTTGAAGCTTTTGCGGACATCGGCTTCCAGAACTGGCATCTCCTCACGTATCTGATGCTGGTATCTATTTACAAATTCATCCTTGCTAAGTTGATGAAAGTTATCCTTTTTGCTTAGAAATTCCTTTTTAGGTGCCGCAACGTCTTGCCCAGTTAAGTAAAGATGACAGCTGTGCGAGGCCAATTTAGCTTGTGCAACGGCTTCAATAATGGTTGCAGGGCCTGAAACACCATCGCCTGCTGCAAAAACCGATGGAATGCCAGTTTGCAGGGTTATCTTGTTGGCGTCAATATCGCCCCATTTATTGGCTTTTAGCTCACCATTCTTTGCGTGCTTGTTAACATCGTCAAGAAAGTTGATGTCGGTTTTCTGACCAATTGCAGCAAGTATGTAGTCGAACTCCATATCGTACTCCGAACCCTCAATTGGTACAGGCCTTCTACGACCCGATGCATCAGGTTCGCCCAATCCCATTTTGATTAGGGTCATCGATTTTACTTTTCCGTTAGCATCCTTGTTCACTCTAACCGGAGCAGTCAGGAATTGGTATTCAACACCCTCAAGTTTCGATTCGTGAATTTCGATAGGGTTTGCAGGCATTTCGGCCTCAGTACGGCGGTATATCACTTTAACATCAGTACTTCCGCAGCGGATTGATGTGCGGCATCAGTCCATAGCGGTAGTTCCACCGCCCACTACGGCAATGCGCTTGCCTTTGAAATCGTATCGTTGACCTGTAACCTCCATATTCCGAAGGAAATCGATGCCGGAGAAAACTCCATCGGCATCCTCGCCATCTGCACCCAAAAGCGCTCCGCGCTGCGAGCCAATGGTAAGAATCATAGCATTGTACTCCTCGCTAATCTTCTTGTAACTTAGGTTTTCGCCAAGTTTCTGGTTGTAGAATATGTTTGCACCAAGTTCGGTGATTGTTGATACTTCTTTATCGAGCAAATCATTTGGTAGGCGATACTCTGGAATTCCGTAACGTAACCAGCCCCCAGCGTGGGCTTGTGCCTCAAAAATATCGCACTGATGACCTTTCTGTTGAAGAAAATAAGCGACTGAAAGTCCACCAGGACCAGCGCCAATAATTGCCACCTTTTTACCTGTTGATGGTGCAATGGTGGGTTTGTAATGATGATTTGATTCCAAATCGCGGTCGGCGGCGAAACGTTTTAGATAATCGATGCCAACTCCAGTTCCCTCGTCCATATTGTTTCGGCGACAGGCTGCCTCGCAAGGACGAACGCAAACTCTACCACAAATTGCAGGTAGCGGATTGGTCTGCTTTATCAGTCCAATTGCTTCGCTATAAAGTCCTTTTTCAATTAGCGAGATATAGCCCTGAACATCAACCCCAGCAGGGCAACGCTCGCGACAAGGTGCAGCACAATCGGCGTAGTGGTTGCTCATTATCAAGTCCAGCGCAGTTTTGCGAGCCTTGTGTACGCGGCTATTGTTGGTGTTGATTTTCATTCCCTCCGCAACGCGGGTTGAGCAGGATGGTTGGAGGTTTCGCTGACCTTCAATTTCCACCACACAAACGTAGCACGATGAGTATGGCTCTAACCTTGGGTCGTGACAAAGGGTTGGAATGTCTATTCCGTGTCTGCGGGCAACATCAAGTATATACTCGCCTTTGTGGGCTGTTGTGTTAATTCCGTTTAGAACTATATTTACCTGTTCGCTCATTTTGAAAACAGTGTTTAGTTTTTGGTATAAGTTGGTGACAGATGACTGGTGACAAGTGACTTATGTATTAAGTATTTCACGAACAACTATCAACAAACAACAATTAATTATGAAATCTAACTTTTTGTAATCGCATCAAAACGGCAAGTTGAGTAACAATCGCCGCACTTAATGCAGATATCCTGGTTTATGTGATGAACCTTTTTGCGTTCCCCGTCAATAGCCTTAACAGGGCATTTCACTGCACAAACTGTACATCCAGTACACTTATCGGCAACAATCTCGTAGGTGAGAAGTTTCTTGCAGCTATGTGCAGGGCACTTTTTGTCGCGGATGTGAGCCTCATACTCGTGACGGAAATACTTAATTGTGGTGAGCACTGGGTTTGGAGCGGTTTGGCCAAGTCCGCATAGAGAACTATCCCTAACTTGCAGAGCCAGTTCCTCAAGTTTTTCGATATCGCCCTCTTGGCCTTCGCCTACAGTAATTCTGGAAAGAATCTCAAGCATTCGCTTAGTTCCAATACGGCAGAATGTACATTTTCCGCACGATTCCTTTTGTGTGAAATCGAGGAAGAAACGGGCAACGTCAACCATACAGGTTGTTTCGTCCATTACAACCATACCTCCTGAGCCCATAATTGCGCCAGTGGCGTTAACTTGGTCGTAATCGACTAGGATATCTATTAGATGCTCGGGAATACAACCGCCCGAAGGACCTCCCAACTGAACGGCTTTGAACTTTTTGTTGTTTTGAATTCCGCCACCAAGTTTAAAGATGATATCGCGAAGGCTCATTCCCATTGGAACTTCCACAAGACCTCCGTGCTTAATTTTGCCTGTTAGCGCAAAAACCTTGGTTCCTTTACTTTTTTCGGTTCCGTACTTGTTGAATGAGCCAGCACCGTGACTTACAATGTACGATACGTTGGCAAATGTTTCACCGTTGTTGATGTTCGATGGCTTACGCCATAGTCCCGATTCGGCTGGGAACGGTGGACGTTTTGTAGGCATTCCGCGCTTTCCCTCTATCGATGCCATTAATGCGGTTTCCTCACCGCAAACAAAGGCGCCGGCGCCTTCCTTAATGTGAATATCGAGGTTGAATCCTTCAATTCCTTGGATGCTATTTCCCAAATAGCCACGTTCGTGTGCTTGTGCAAGCGCTATGTTTAGACGTTTGATAGCCAGAGGATACTCTGCACGGCAGTAAATAACACCATCGGTTGCGCCAATGGCGTATGCGCCAATTATCATCCCCTCAATAACTGCGTGCGGGTCGCCTTCGAGCAATGAACGGTCCATAAATGCTCCGGGGTCGCCCTCGTCTGCGTTACAAATAATGTACTTTTCGGCTGATTGGCTTGCACGGGCAAATCGCCATTTCATTCCTGTTGGAAAACCACCACCGCCACGGCCACGAAGTCCAGAGTCAATAATGGTTTGGATAACAACATCGGGTGCAATCTTATCCTTAGCAATTAACTTTAAGGCAGAGTAACCGCCCCTATCTTCGTATTCCTGAATGTTCTCTGGGTCGATATATCCACAGTTCCGAAGGGCAATCTTAACTTGACCATCGAAGTAAATACTGTCGGGTGTGGTGAATAAATCGGTTTTAACCACGTAATCCTTAATTGGGTTCAGCCCAATAACGTGCTGCTGAATAATTTCAATGGCCTTATCCTCATCAACATCTCCATAAATCATTGAGCCATTTTCGTCAATCACTTCAACAAGTGGTTCGCGGAAGCACATTCCAATACAACTCGTTTTAGCAAGTTCAAAGTTGAGTTTTTCGGCTTCTTGCAGGGCTTTTATTTTGTTGTAAACCTTGTTGGCTCCGGCTGCAATTCCGCAACTACCAAGTCCAACAATTACCTTTGTTTGTGTCATAATTATGTGATGAGTTAAAGGTTAAAAGTTAAGGGTTTGGGCACATCAACTTTCAACGAACAACTAAAAACTATTTATTTTGGCTTTCCCTAATTCGGATTTCCTTGATTATTTTCACGGCAGAACTTCCTGTAAGTTTGCCGAAGGTCTCCTCTCCAATCA
>WBUV01000366.1 GCA_008933525.1 Bacteroidales bacterium
GCGCAATCATATTATTTTCAAAAAGTAATGAATATCCTTTTCTCAAGATATGGGAGACTTCTGTTAACAATAGAATTCCAATTGTAACTTTAGATAAATCGTCAGCTAAATTAACATTATCCGCAATGGGTTATGATGTGGAAGAATTATGGTCAAATCTTAACACTCTTACTGCAACTCAAACAATGCCTCCAATTATCAATCTAAATCTAAAAGTTGATGGTAGTTTTTCTGTACTTTCTTCGAAATATTCCGAAATTCGGTTTAATAAAAGAACTATCGACTCATCCTCGATACACAAAATTTTATTGACAAACGATAGTGCAATGAACTTTATTACAAGTACCTTTAAAGAAATAGTACCAAAAAACTCAAAAACTCAAACAACCTATTTTTCGGATTACGACGAAAAACTTTTCTTCACATCACATTGGGGGAAAGGCTTGGCAAATGAATACGGAGTCTATTCTGTTCTAATAGACATTAATACAGATTATCCATTGGCAGTTCACGAACTTACTCACATCTTTTTTAAAAACAACTTAAATGGAAATATCTCATTTTTATCGGAGGGTATCGCCATGTTTGCAGAAGCAAAATCAGAAAACTCTAGAAAAAACAACATTAATACCATAGCTTACCTAAACATAGGGCAATTAATTTCATTATCGGAGTTGGTAAAACTTGATATTGGCTCAGATAAAAACTACACAGAAATGGGTTATTATGCGTCTGGTTCGTTTGTGGAATTTTTAATCGAAACTCAAGGCCAACCAAAGTTTATTAAATTTTGGCAAACAAATCAAGAATGGGAACGAATTTACGGTTTAACCCTTTTAAAACTTGAAGAACAATGGCATAGTTGGCTTAAAAAGAAATCTTAAAATATTAAAAATATGAGCATTCAAAGTTCTATTCTACGATTCCTACTGAAAAAAACGGTTAACTGGAATAAACCGCTAAACGAGGTTCGTGAATTTCAACAAAATATCGAAAAAAATGAAAAGATTCCACAAGGCATTACCATTGAAAAGTTCTATACAAACGGAATAGAGTCCGAATGGTTTATCCCACAAACAAGCGATAAATCTAAAACCTTAATCTATTTTCATGGCGGGGGTTACTGCCTTGGAATAGTTAATGCGAATAGAAATTTTGTGCTTAAACTTGCCGCCACATTTAACACACCTATTTTGTTACTTAACTACAGGCTGGCTCCGGAAAACCCATTTCCTGCGGCAATTAACGATGCTATTTCAGCATACAAAACCTTGATTGAAAATCACAATTTTAAACCTGAAAACATTGGTTGTATTGGCGATTCATCAGGATGTGGATTGTGCTTAGTTACGCTCCAAAAATTAAAAGAAGAAAATTATACTCTGCCTAAGTTTCTTGCATTTATGTCTCCAATGGTTGATTTAACAAAATCAGGAAAGTCGCATAAAACTATGGTGAAGAAAGACCCAATGATTATTAAACCAGAGTTTTTTATTGACAACAATTACATTGCCAATAATAACCCTGCAGATCCGCAATTCTCCCCTATTTTCGGAAATCTATCGAATTTACCAGAGACTTTGATTCAGGCAAGCGAATACGATATATTCTTCAGTGACTCTGAAATTCTATACGAAAAGTTGAACGAATATGGCGTTAAGGCTCATATGACTGTATGGAAAAAGATGTGGCATAATTTCCAACTAAGCGAGGCAATCCTTCCCGAAGGGAAAAAAGCCATTAAAGAATTACAGGTATTTATTCAAAGCAGACTATAACAATTGGTAATTATGAGATACAAAAACCTCGTGATATTTTACTTCTCTGGAACAGGCAATGCAAAAGTCGTTTCAGAGTGGATTGCCGAAACATTTCAAGAAAATCAAATTCCAACACAAATCATCGAGATTAAAAAAGGACTAAGTCCAGATGTGTCAGCAATAAATCCCAACACTCTCGTTGGTTTTTGCTATCCTACTCACGGATTCAATGCTCCGCCAGTAGTACTCGATTTTATTGCAAGGTTTCCCAAAACCGTAAAGGCCAAATTCTTTGTGTTAAACACACAGGCTGGGATGAAACTCTATAAGATTTTCATGCCCGGGTTAAGCGGAATTGCGCTGTTTTTGCCGGCACTCATTCTTCGATTGAAAGGGTACCGATGCGTAAACATCCGACCAATGGATATGCCGTCGAACTGGATATCGCTGCATCCGGGACTTAGAAAAAAAGTCACCCAATCCATTACTGCTCGATGCGAAAGAATTAGCCATAGATTTGCGAATAAATTGATTAATGGAAAAACTGATTATCGTTGGTTAGCTTTTTTCCCACTTGATATAATGGTGGCTCCAATAGCCATTCCGTACTACTTTATGGGTCGTTTTATGATTGCTAAAACATTCTTTGCATCCAACAAGTGTAATTCGTGTGGTATATGTGCTAAACAATGTGCAGTAAAGGCAATTGATATGGTGGATAATCGTCCTTACTGGAAGTTTAGTTGCGAGAGCTGTATGCATTGTATGAACACTTGCAAGCAAGGAGCCATTGAAACTGCACACGGTTTTAGTTTTTTAGTGTGGTGGGCAGCATTCTTTCTTTTGCCAATGCTTATTATTAACCTATTGACAAACAATGGAGTTTTGAGTGCAGAGTTATCAAAATACATTAACACAATCTATACCATATTGCAGATTATACTTGGATTTGCAATTGTATTCTTTGGGTATAGAGTTCTTCATTTTTTGCTTAGGTTAAAGTTTTTTAATACCCTAATAACTTATACCTCACTAACTAAACTGCCATTCTGGAGACGATATCGATTTAAATAGCAGGTTATAGCATATTTGATAGTATTAATTGACTAAATGCGAATTTCCAAAAGCCTCACTTTATTAACCTGATTATTTAAATTTAACTTCAAAAACCACACAAACTTAAAATTGTATTTTCCAAAACTTGTTGATAATTGTTAAAACTATAACTTTACTATAAAAAATGCAACTTGAAGAACTAGGATATACTCCCGAACTGGAAAATTACAGAAAAGAAAATAATCTTTCTCAGTTTGATATAGGGAGGGTTATTGCCGAACATAAGGAACGATACGAGGTAAGAACAGTTAATGGTGATTTTGATGCAGAAATAATTGGCAATATTAGGTTTACTGCAAATAGTCGTACCGATTTCCCTGCTGTAGGCGATTGGGTTGCTGTTAGCGAATATGATAAGGATAAACTACTTATTCACGCAATTCTCCCTCGCAAAACAACTGTAGAAAGGAATGCCATAGGAAAATATGGCGAAACACAGATTATAGCAACCAATATTGATTATGCGTTTATTGTGCAGGCAGTTGATAGGGATTTTAACATCAACAGAATTGAGCGATACCTTACTATTTGTAACACATCAAAGGTTAACCCAATTATTATTTTAACAAAGGTTGATTTGATTGATAGCGCAACACTTAATGAAATTACTGATAAAATTGAGCATCGTGTTAAACATACCAAAATTATAGCCATTAGTAATTACACCAACATTGGTGTTGATAAAGTAAAAGAGTTAATTGAGAGAGGCAAAACATACTGTTTAATGGGCTCATCGGGTGTTGGAAAATCAACGTTAATCAATTCGCTTACTGGAAAAGAGATTATGCGTACCGATTCAATTAGCGAAGCCAGCAATCGTGGAAAGCACGTAACTACTCACCGGGAGTTAATTCTGCTCGAGAATGGCGGGGTGCTAATTGATAATCCAGGAATGCGCGAGGTTGGAATAGCCGATTCTGCTAATGGT
>WBUV01000367.1 GCA_008933525.1 Bacteroidales bacterium
GGTAACGCTAAATGAACGTAACGAGATTGTTGTTGATACCAATATGAAAACCAACATTTCGGGTGTATTCGCTGCAGGCGATTGCATTAACAAACGCTACCGTCAGGTAACAACCGCTGTGGCAGATGGAACAATTGCGGCGCTTAGCGCATCGGAGTATTTACGTAACTAATCTTTAAGTAATGGACTCTAAACTAAAGTACTTTCCAGTTACAATGTATGCCATTATTATGGGCTTAAGCGGATTAACCATTGTGTTTAGTAAGTTTTACCATATGCAATGGCTTCCTAAAATCTTTTTCGATGGATTTTTATTCTTAACCTTTGCCCTTTTTCTAATCATATCATTCTTTTATGGGCTTAAGGCAATCAAACATTTCGATGAGGTGGTGGCCGACTTTAAGCATCGGATTCGAATAAACTTTTTTTCTGCCATATCAATCAGCCTATTGCTTCTTTCGGTTGCAATGATGGCCTACTGGCCTTTCTTATCGCTTATTCTTTGGTGGGTTGGTGTTATTCTTCACACCGTTTTAATGCTGTACACCATAAGTTATTGGATTCAGCATAATTTCGAGATTCAAACTATGAACCCAGCGTGGTTTATTCCCGTGGTTGGGAATATCATTATTCCAGTTGCAGGGGTTGAGTATATGCCAAAGGCATTCTCATTTTTCTACTTTGCGATTGGATTTTTCTTCTGGATTATCCTATTTGCGATTTTCTTGTATCGGGCAATTTTCCATAACCAACTTCCTCAGAAGTTTTTGCCCACACTTTTTATACTAATTGCTCCGCCAGCAGTAGGATTTATATCGTATCTCCGAATTGGGCAGAGCTGGGACACATTTGCGGTGTTTATGCTGTACTTGGCCTATTTCTTTGTGGCGTTAATCTTATTTCTGTATAGGAGTTTTTCGAAGTTGAAATTCTTCCTGTCTTGGTGGGCTTTTACCTTTCCGTTAACTGCTGTAACTCTGGCCTCAATTGTAGCCTATCAGGTATCGTCTAAGGTAATCTATAAATATTTGGCTTTTACAATGTTTGCCATATCGGTGATAATGATATCGATTGTGGTATGGAAAACATTGGTGCATATTAAAGCAGGCGAAATTTGTGTAAACGAAGAGTAATAAGTAAAACTAAACATATGAAGACTAAAATATTAGTTATAGTAACCCTTGTATTTGGATTCCTTTTGGGTATTATTTTTTCGGGGATTTTTGCTAACATATCATCGGGCGAAATGATGATAAAGGAGATAAAAAGTCCCTACGATTTTGAGAAAACTGTTGAGGTACTAACCAACAGAATAAACCAGCAAAAGGGCTGGAACGTTACCTCGGTTATCGACCAAAACGAGGCAGTTTCTGAGAATGGCGGTTTCTCAATTGGGAAATACAAGATTATTCAGTACTGTTCGGGTAGCAATTCCGCACAGATGCTCAGCGTTGACGATAGAAGGAAATTGGGAGTTATGATGCCCAAGTCGTTTGCAGTTTATGAAAAATCCGATGGGCAGGTTTATCTATCTACAATGAATGGTGCCATTATGGGCAAACTTTTTGGTGGCGAAACCGAGGAAATAATTGAGAAAGTTTCGCTTGAGGTGGAAAGTATTCTGCAATTCGTCAATTTTAAGTTCACACTTTTTTAATCGAATAATATGGCAAAGCAGGAAATTAACGTAAAGTGGTTAGATAATATGGCCTTCGAGGCCGAGGTAAACGGTCATAAAGTTATACTCGATGCCGATTCCGAGGTTGGTGGCGAAAATCGTGGTCCACGGCCAAAGCCATTTATGCTTGTAGCATTGGCTGGATGTACAGGAATGGATGTTGTTTCAATCCTTAAAAAGATGAAGGTTGAGTTGGTTGATTTCAATGTTCGTGTTCAGGGCGATTTAACCGAGGAGCATCCTAAACATTTTCAAGGTATGCACGTTATATACGAGTTTACTGGCAAGAATTTACCTTTGGATAAGTTACAAAAAGCGGTTAGCCTCTCGGAGGAAAAGTATTGTGGAGTAAGTGCTGTTTACAAAAAGGCATTAAGTTTAACATCCGAGATAAAGATTATAAATGGTTAGTTATTGAAGGAAGGTAGTAATAAATAATTACTCGAATGACAATCGTATTTTACATTATAGGCGGACTAGTGCTCTTATTTATTGCATATTCCGTTTACTCGTTCCAAAAAATTAAGAACCAGCCGGCAGTTGCCGATAGCGACAAAGTTAAGGTGCTGAATAGTAATAACTTTGCTGCAATTACCAAAAGAGGGATTGTGGTGGTTGATTTCTGGGCTCCTTGGTGTGCTCCTTGTAAAATGATGGCTCCCATACTCAATGATATTGCCGAGAGCGAACCCGATATAACTATAGCAAAGTTGAATGTAGATAATCAGCAGCAGTTGGCTGCCAAATTCGCAATACGGGGTATTCCCACAATGGTGATATTTAAGAATGGCAAGGAGGTTAAGCGATTCACGGGTGTAAAAACCAAATCGGTTATTCTGAACGAGGTTGAGAAGTTTAAGTAGTAAAAGAATATGAAAAGTAAAGTGCTCATTTGTTGATGAGCGCTTTTTTATTAGCCGAGTTTCAACTGCTAAGTATCACGCGTCAGGAGACGCGCGATAGCTTTGGTTTACGACCCAAACTTTCCATAACGCTGACACTTCGAGAAAAGCAACAACATCTTTTTCCCATTCTTCTGGA
Organism: Bacteroidales bacterium; assembly: GCA_008933525.1. GTDB lineage: Bacteria > Bacteroidota > Bacteroidia > Bacteroidales > Tenuifilaceae > SB25. The sequence goes on from WBUV01000367.1 coordinate 2,720, forward strand.
AAGGAAAGTAATACTTATAATTATTCTTTTCTGTTCAGAAAGAACTCCCGGTTTTGCACTTTTCAAAAACCTCAATCAAATCAAGTTTTTGATTTCTTGTTTCAGGTATTCGCTTCAATGTTCAAATTTTAACTAGCATTAACTTAATCCATTTCTTCATTAAGATTTTATATGAGTTTTTATTCGAGAGTAGTATTTTTCAGTTATATATTATTCATATCTTTGAAAAAATGTAATTTGAAATGCATCTTTTAAATTATTCTATCAATTATACTAGACAAAATCATTTTATTTATGCATTCTTTTTTAATAAAATTCTCCACTAAACATAAGAATAGTAAGTTTTTATATTACTTCAAAAATTTTACTCGACAACTATTACCAAGTATATTGTTTCAGAGTAGGCTCAATTCAAAGTTAGAGTCTCTAGGTGAATTTGACCTTGATTACATAGGTAAACGTGTTAATTATTACAATAAACTAAATGAACAGGTAACTTTATCGGACGAGGTTAAAAGTCTAGCCAATTTTAAACTTAAGAAGAAGCATAAGGTTTATTTTTTCGATAACTATGAATATACCCGTTACTTTAGTCCTAAATTGAAAGCTGCATTTAAATTTGGAGATGTAACAACAGTTCAAGAAGAGCCCACGATAGTAAAAAGTAGACCAATTCACGGGAATAATGCCAATTCAATTATTCTCAATCTGGATAAGGTGCGCCATTTTACTTTTATTAAAGATAGTAAGGGTTTTTTAAGCAAAAAAAATATGCTTGTAAGTCGGAATTATACCAGCCAGCCCCACCGAATCAAGTTTTTGGAAATGTATATAAATCATCCTCTTTGCAACATAGGTAAGATTAATAAAAATCATGGACGACTTCACCTTCTAAGGGAAAAAATGACTATTGAGGAACATCTTGATTATAAGTTTATACTTTGTATAGAAGGGAATGATGTTGCAACAAATTTGAAGTGGGTAATGTCCTCAAACTCTTTAGCCGTAATGCCAAAGCCAAAATACGAAACATGGTTTATGGAGGGTACGTTAATTCCGAACTACCATTATGTACTAATT
>WBUV01000368.1 GCA_008933525.1 Bacteroidales bacterium
TATTTTTGGCCGATACCTTTGGCGAGAGTGAATAGAAACTCATAACTCCACCAATGGCATCGCTTCCGTAGATTACTGAGCTTGGTCCGAAAACAACTTCGGTTTTTTCAACCGCAAAAGCATCAAGCGATATTACGTTTTGCAGATTTCCGCTACGGAAAATGGCATTGTTCATTCGAACACCATCAACTACTATGAGTAATCGATTGGTGGCAAAGCCTCTAATCATTGGACTACCACCACCTTGCTGGCTTTTCTGGATAAAAACATCGCCAGTTGCACCAAGTAAATCGGCAGTTGTTTGAGGGTTGTTGAATGCTATTTGTGCTTGTCTGGTTGTAGTAATTTTTACCGGAACATCCCTTTTTGCTTGTCCCCATCGGTTTGCCGAGACAACAACTTGGTCAATTGAGAATATTGAGGGGCTAAGAGAAATCACAAAATTATCTGCTAAAAGTTCTTGGTAGGTAGTTCTTTTTACGGTGTAACCAATTATTCGAATTTCCATCCATGCTGAATTTTTAAATTCAGATATATCTGCTTGGCCTGAAGAATTGGTAATGGCTTGTGTGTTAGGGTTATTGCTAACTATAGTTGCAAGTTCAATTGGATTTGTTGTTTCTTTATCCCTAATGGTAATTGTTTGAGCATTGATTTGACAGAAACAAAAAAGAAGTATACTTAATAAAAACGTTCTCATTGATTTGATACTTTGTGTTTACCTTTTTTTATTCTTTTTGGACCATACCATAGCCAGAAACCCGTAATGGTAAATAGCAGTAGTGATAGTCCCATTATAGTTGTATAAATTAGTTTGATTTGATTATTGCTTGTACCAAGATAGTAGTCGAGAATTGAGCCATCGTGTAATTTTTCAATAAAATCGGAACGTCTGCGCTCAATGTGTAGAAGTTTACCTGTTGCTCCATCTATTTGTATTCCCCAAAATCCTTCGGCAAAGATAAACTTTACCATGCCTTTGTCCTCTTGAACATCAATTCTATCGAGTTTTAAAGGAAGAGTTTGGGATATTGAATCTCTAAATATTTTACAGGCATTCTTATGCAAACTGTCCAGAGGTAGCCAATTGCTCAATTCGGTTGAAGTTCCTTTGTACGATTTGGCTTGAACAAGTTCACCACTATGTTTTTTTATTCCAAGCAGTAACCCCGTAGTTGCCATTACAAAAAAGAAAATGAAAAGCAGCGATGCTGTAATTCTATGAACCTTACGAAAAAGACGAATGAGTTTTGCTTGATTTTCGGTTTTTCTTATTTCAGACATTTTTTTGTAAAAATTTGACCACAAAGGTAATAATCCCTTTATCAGACTAAACTATTTTGCGGAAGTTTAATAATGATTCAAACATCAAATATTGAAATGATGCAAAATCAAGGCTAATCCATGTCTTATTCAAGTATTTTCTCAATTCTTTTTAACTCATCGTTTGTAAAATGAGTATTTTTTAGTGAAAGCAGACAATCGTTCAGTTGCGATTCCTTGCTTACACCAATAAGTACCGATGTGAGTTGAGGTTTATTTAACAACCATGCAATGGCCATCTGAGCCAATGTTTGGTTTCTATTTAATGCAATTGAATTTAGTTGATTTATTTTGTTCAAGAGTTCATTGGTTATTTGCTCTGCTTTGAGGAAACCGTGATCTTTTGCTGCTCTAGAATCCTCTGGAATTCCATTTAAATATCTGTTAGTTAAAAGTCCCTGCGCCAATGGCGAAAAGGCGATACAGCCTATACCATTATTGTCCAAAACTGTTAGCAATCCATTTTCAACCCACCTGTCGAGCATGGAGTATTTTGCCTGATGAATCAGGCAAGGTGTTCCGAGATGTTTTAGAGTTTTAATGGCAATTTCACTTTGCTCTGCCGAGTAGTTCGATATTCCAACATATAGTGCCTTTCCCTGACGAACCATTAAGTCCAGAGTTCCCATTGTTTCTTCAATTGGCGTATTTGGGTCGGGACGATGCGAGTAGAAGATATCCACGTAATCTACTCCCATTCTCTTGAGACTTTGGTCGAGGCTTGCAACTAGGTACTTTTTTGAGCCCCACTCGCCGTAAGGGCCAGGCCACATATTGTAGCCTGCTTTGGTAGATATTATAATTTCATCGCGATAGGGACGAAGATCTTTTCTCAGAATCTCTCCAAAATTTTCTTCGGCCGACCCAGGAGGTGGCCCATAGTTATTGGCCAAATCGAAATGGGTGATTCCTGCATCAAATGCCTTACGCACAATTGCTCTTCCATTCTCAAAATCATCAACTCCGCCAAAGTTGTGCCATAATCCTAGAGATAATGCTGGGAGTTGAAGTCCGCTTTTACCGCATCGGCGGTATGGCATATTGTTATATCGGTTATTGTCAGCGATGTATTCCATAACAGAGTATTTCAGAAAGCAACAAACTTCGTTAGAATTAAATACAAATCCAAACTCGTAGGCAAACAAAAAACGACTCCAATTCGGAGTCGTTTTTCAATAAATAACATTTCGGTTATGGCATTATTCTGGTTTAATTAGTTCCAGACTACGTTTAACAAAGCGGCTCAAATCCTCACCTTTAAGCATATTGTTTGCAAGTAAAGCCAAGTCAATAAGTTGTTTTACCAGTTTTTGGTCGCTACCAAAACCTTTGAGTAGTGAGCGGCGCTCATCTTCAAACTTGTCGAGTTGTTTTTCGGTTTCTGCAAGAGCATCCTTATCGGCTTGTGGGATTTCTTCATCTTTCTTATCCTTTCTGGATTTATGAAGTTCGTCGGCCTTTTCTTTTAAAGGCTTGATGTTCTTGTCGAGCTCATCAAGTTTACTTCCTAGCGATTCCGATTTGCTTGCAATAACCGATTTAACCAGCGGGTGCGATACGTTTACAACCATATTGTGGCTATCGGGCAAATTGCCATACATTCCAGCTGTTGGACTCATTGCTGCCATATCCTTCATACGGCGCATAAACTCAGAGTGTGTAATTACCACTGGGCTGGCGTTCTCACCTAAATCCTCGAACGAAATCCAGTAGTGGTCTTCGCTTTTTACAGCACCCTCAAACACAGCACGTAAATCGTTTTGCTCATTGGTAGAAAGGGCAACCTCTTTTCTATCCTCCTTCACAATGATTTTCTCAATCACATCGGAGTCAACACGAGCAAATCGTGAATCCTTAAGTTTTGATTCCAATGCATTAATTAAGTGTGGGTCCAGCTGGCCATCCATCATCAACACATCGTAGCCACGGCTCTTAGCCTCCTCAATGTAGCTGTGTTGGTCAACCTTGTTGGTTGTGTATAGGTAGATAAGAGTTTTGTTCTTATCGGTTTGATTCTCTTTAATAAGTTTCTCGTACTCCTCAAATGTGAAGTACTTACCATCAACATTTTTGAGTAGTGCAAACTTATCGGCACGCTCGTAGAACTTTTCATCGGTAATCATTCCAAAGGTGATGAAAAGTTTTAGGTCGTCCCATTTCTTCTCGAACTGCTCACGGTCGTTCTTGAATATTTCTTGAAGCCTATCGGCTACTTTCTTGGTGATATGGCTCGATATTTTCTTAACGTTTGAGTCGCTCTGTAAGTAGCTGCGCGATACGTTTAGTGGAATATCTGGAGAATCGATAACTCCGTGTAGTAATGTTAAAAACTCAGGAACAATACCCTCAACCGAATCGGTTACGTAAACCTGGTTGCAGTATAGTTGAATTTTATTTTTCTGAATATCGAAGTTGGTTTTAATCCTTGGGAAGTAAAGTACCCCTGTTAGGT
>WBUV01000369.1 GCA_008933525.1 Bacteroidales bacterium
GTATGATCGTTGCCCACCCTGCCATTTCTGCCGATGGAACAACCCTTTATTTTGCAAGCAATATTGCAGGTGGGTTTGGAGGCTTAGACATTTGGAAGGTAACAAGAGCATCATCTGCTGACGAATGGGGCGAAGCAATTAATTTAGGAGGCGAAATTAATACTGCCGGAAATGAAATGTTCCCCTATATGCATTCCGATGGAGTTCTGTACTTCTCATCCGATGGACATCCTGGTATGGGCGGCTTGGATATTTTTAAAGCAAAGAAAACTGAGGGCGAAACTTGGGAGATTGAGAATATGAGATACCCCATGAACTCCCCTGCTGATGATTTTGGGGTTGTTTTTGAAAAGGAGAGAGAAGCCGGCTACTTTTCATCGCGCAGACCTGGAGGAAGAGGTTCCGATGATATTTATATGTTCTACTTACCGCCTATTATATACAATATGATTGGTAAAATTACCGATGAGAAAACAAAATCGCCTGTTGGACAAGCCACCGTGAAACTGGTTGGTAGCGATGGTGCTATTGTAACAATGCAAACCAATGACGATGGAAGTTTCAAATTTAATCTTACTCCAAACACCGACTACGTAATAATTGCTTCGAAAAAAGGATTCCTTAATAATAAAGCGAAGGAAACAACCCGTGGCTTGACAAGAAGTAAAGATTTTGACGTGGCCATTGCAATAACCTCAACCGAAAAACCAATAGAGATACCAAATATTTTCTACGATTACGACAAATGGGAGCTACGCATGGAATCGCGCGAAGCGCTTGACAGACTTGTTGAGATTCTTAACGACAACCCAACGGTTACAATCGAATTAGCATCGCATACCGACAGCAGAGGTACTCAAGAGTACAACTACGAACTCTCCCAAAAACGAGCCCAATCGGTTGTAAACTACCTAATTGAAAAAGGAATTGCTACCGACAGGCTAAAGGCGAAAGGTTACGCTCAAACTCAACCAAAGGTTGTTGATGCAGCGTTGAATGCACGATATCAATTCCTACCAATAGGATCGGTACTCGATAAGAAGTTTATTGATGGATTATCATCGGAAGAAAACAAGGAGATTGTTTATCAAATTAACCGCAGAACCGAGTTCAGAGTTTTAAGAGACGATTATCCTGTAAAACAGTAAATATTTTGAGAAAGGGGCTTTGCCCCTTTTTATTTTAATTTTTTGAACTCGCCTCCCAATCAGGTTTCGAAAAAATCGCTAGATTTGTTTTGATCGATTTATTGTTTTACACCTAATTTTGGAACATAAATTGTGAAACATTTAATCGAGTTTTGAAGTAAAAAAAATGATTTTAAGTTTTAAGAATGCCTCGGATCATTAAAATATTTCTAGTTATAATTGCTATAGCCACTGCAAAACAAGGCTATGCCCAGAAATTTTTTGAAGCAGAAACCATTGAAAAAGCAAAACTCAAAATCTTTCACGTTGAGGATCCTGCCGATGCCGACCTACACTTTTGCATAGTATATGAGGAGAAAGAAATCACTAAGGTTGGAATTATGATGGAGGTAGAGGAGCCCAAAATGGCCCAAATAACACTAATATTCGTTGACGATCCAGCCCAAGCCGATCTAAAGGTTTGGTTGGTTGAAACACCCGCCGAGGTTAAGTGGCAGAACGAATCAAAAAAGAAATTTCTAAAAATTGAAGGGCTGAACTACTGATAAGCCAACCCATAGTAATCAACAATTTGTTGAAAATTTACCGTTGGGCAATTGAATTTTCTAGACTACCTTTGTCAACAAAAATCAACATGAGCAAAGATTCCCGTTACGACCAAAGAGGTGTGTCCGCCTCTAAAGATGATGTCCACAATGCAATTAGCAATTTGGACAAGGGACTTTTCCCAAAAGCGTTCTGCAAGGTTGTTCCCGACACTCTAACAGGTGATCCAAACTACTGTGTTGTTATGCATGCCGATGGCGCAGGAACAAAATCCTCGTTAGCATACGCTTACTGGAAAGAAACAGGCGATATGAGCGTATGGAAGGGAATTGCTCAGGATGCAATAGTAATGAATATCGACGATTTACTTTGCGTTGGAATAACCGATAATATACTACTATCCTCAACAATTGGTCGTAATAAGAATTTGATACCCGGCGAAGTAATCAGCGCAATAATTCAAGGAACCGAGGAATTCTGCAACGATTTGCGTAAGCAAGGCATCGGAATCACTCTCACCGGTGGCGAAACTGCCGACCTGGGCGACCTTGTTCGTACTGTTATTGTTGACTCCACCGTTACTGCTCGAATTAAACGCTCCGAAATAATCTCCAACAGCAACATCCAGGATGGTGATGTAATTATTGGCCTTTCATCGTTTGGTAAAGCCAAGTATGAAGCCGAGTACAATGGAGGCATGGGTAGTAATGGGCTAACATCGGCAAGGCACGATGTATTTGCAAACTACCTTGCAAATAAATACCCAGAAACCTACGACCCAACAGTTCCTTCAGAATTAGTTTATTCTGGTTCCTACAAACTAGATCAAATGATAAATGAAGTTGGAGTAACTGCTGGCAAAATGGTTCTATCCCCTACCCGCACCTACGCTCCAATTATCAAGGATGTTTTATCAAACTATCGCCCAGTAATTCATGGCTTAGTTCATTGCTCCGGTGGAGCACAAACCAAAGTAATGCACTTTGTTGACAATCTTCATGTAGTAAAAGATAATTTGTTCGATATTCCTCCACTATTCAGAATAATCCAGAAAGAATCTGGCACATCGTGGCAAGAAATGTATAAGGTATTCAACATGGGGCACCGAATGGAGATTTATGTATTTCCAGAGTTTGCCGACGATATTATTGCTATAGCAAAAGATTACGGCGTTGATGCGCAAATAATTGGCTACTGTAGCGAATACGAAGGGAAAAAACTAACCATTAAATCACCTTTTGGGGAATTTCATTACTAAATTTAACCGTTAAGGTGCAGAGTTTTTAATTAAAATGATACCCGAAATTCAATTATCGGGTTTCCTAAATACTTAATTATGCAACTTTAAATCTATTCGCACCTTTTTCGCGCTGTGAAATTTATGATTACCTTTGCGGCAATATTTTAAAATGTATGTCAGAAAACTCAATACTCAGAAAATTAGAAGGAATTAGGCACAAGTTCGAGGAAATTGGCCAGCAAATTACCGACCCTGCAGTAATGGCCGATATGAAGCGCTATGTTAGCCTCAACAAAGAATACCGTTCTTTAGAACCAATTGTTGCCGCTTACGAAAAATTCAAAAACGTACTTAGTAATATTGATTCTTCCAAGCAAATTTTATCATCTGAAAAGGATGAAGAACTTAGGGAGATGGCTAAAATGGAACTTGAAGCCCTAACACAAGAGCAGGAAGCACTTGAAGAAGAACTAAAAGTACTTCTACTCCCTGCCGACCCTGAGGATTCTAAAAACGCTGTCATGGAAATCCGTGCAGGTACTGGTGGCGACGAGGCAAGTATTTTCGCTGGCGACCTTTTCCGAATGTACACCAAATACTTCGAGAAAAAAGGATGGAAATTCGAAGTAACCAGCACCTCTGAAGGAACCGTTGGCGGTTTCAAGGAAGTTGTAATTAGCGTTACCGGAAACGGCGTTTATGGCGTTTTAAAATACGAGTCGGGTGTTCATCGCGTGCAACGCGTACCACAAACCGAAACTCAAGGAAGGGTTCACACATCGGCAGCAACTGTTGCAGTACTCCCAG
>WBUV01000370.1 GCA_008933525.1 Bacteroidales bacterium
ACCATCGGCTAGCATATTCTTGGAAATTTGTGTCCAACGAACAGGTGCGGTAAGTTGAGCAATTAGGTTTTTCTTAATTTCCTCAGGATCGCTGGTGGGTTTTGCATCTACATTTTGGTAGATTGGACAAACGGGTTTGCTAAATGGTGTTGCATTAATCGCTGCTTCTAACTCCTGACGGGCAGGTTCCATTAGTGGAGAGTGGAATGCCCCACCAACTGCAAGTTTTAATGCACGTTTTGCTCCAGCCTCGGTAAGTTTTTGGCATGCAATATCGATTCCTTTAATTGAGCCCGAAATCACAAGCTGACCAGGGCAGTTGTAGTTTGCAGGAACTACAATCTCATCTATCGAATTGCAAATTTCCTCTACCTTTTCATCGTCAATTCCTAGCACAGCAGCCATTGTTGATGGTTCTTTCTCGCAAGCTTTCTGCATAGCCATAGCGCGAGCCGAAACTAACTTTAAACCATCCTCAAAACTCATTGCGCCAGCAGCAACAAGAGCGGAGAATTCTCCTAGTGAATGCCCTGCAACCATTTCTGGTTTGAAATCGTTGCCCAGAACTTTCGATAAAATAACTGAATGAAGAAAAATTGCAGGCTGAGTAACCTTTGTTTGTTTAAGATCCTCATCGGTGCCAGCAAACATCAAATCAGTAATGCGGAAACCTAAAATTTGGTTAGCCTTTTCGAACATCTCCTTGGCCATGGGGGAATTCTCATAAAGATCCTTTCCCATACCCACAAATTGAGCGCCTTGACCTGGGAATACGTATGCTTTCATGTGTTTAAAATTTAAATTAACAAATTATCAACGGTATTCTATTGCCTGTAAAGATTGTTTAAAAAGTTTGTACGTATTAAATGATCCTTTTGGTCAACGTATTAAGCGTTAATTGTTACAGGAACATTTCATAATTAATTGGTTAATTATTTTGCAGGGCAAATGTAAAGCATTTTTCTATTACTTCAATTCTTATAGCTTTGTTTATAGGATGAGGGGGGGCGAAGTCAAATAAACTAATCAAGAACTAGTTCGTCGGCCGGAATTTCGGTTAAAATAAGGTTTTTATCTGTTATTGTAATTTCACCGGAGTTTTGTACGCTGATCAGGCAATCGAAGAGTTGAGACCCTTCAATAGCGTTCGACAATACTGTAAACTCATTGTTTTTATATGAAACAATTGGTGGTTTAATGGCCGATTCAATCTGGTGTAATTTTTCTATTTCGGGCATTCTATTGAAATCAATATCCTCAATTGAAGTTACCAGTTTAATCCTTGAGTTCAGAAATCTAGTCGTTTCAAGAACTATTCTGGTGTATTCAATTATGTTTAATGTGGAAAGGTTTAATTTTCCCAAGCAGTTAACCGAGGCCCAACCCTTGAAAGAACCGTCCAATAAAAAAGAGATGTCCCCATTAGAAAGGAGATTATAATGTACAAATGGAGTGTAGCTTAAGTCGAATAATGTGTAGAAGTTGAAATCAAAGTAGAACGACAGTCGTTTTTCGATTACCGAGCAACGCTTTGTGGTTACAGTTGAAGCACCGAGTGCAAGGTTTACGGTTGATGCTAATTTTTCAAGCAGTTGTCGGTTGTTGTCGATACTTATCATATCTACACAGTTTTATTGTAAATAAATGGTTCATTTGCAATTATAAGTAAAAAGTTCACTTAAGTCAATAATTTTAAAAGCAAGTTACTAACATGGCAATATTTTTTAAATATCTAGTATACAGTTAATTGTTGCGTGTGGTTTAAAAGCCTTAAAGGATTAGCAAAAAATCCCTTTAAAGTTTTTTTCTGAGTGCTAATGATTTTGTTTAATTTTGTTTAAAGAAAAACTAAAACTAAACGATATGAAGAGATTGTTGTTAATTATCCCATTTTTGCTACTGTTTAGCAGTGTCGATGCTCAGTTATTTAAGGTGTTTGGGCACGATGTGGGATTTATTTATGTTGGACCAAGAGTTGGTATGAGTATGTCAAGAATTTCTAACTGGACAGAGGCTGGGGGATTGGAAAATAAATCTAAGTATGGATATCAATTTGGGGTTGTTGGTGAATTTGGTATTACATCAAGGTTCTCTTTCGAAACCGAGTTGAATTTTTTATCAAGGGGAATGAGGCAGACTGATGGTGATATTACTTCTAAAATAAAGGTCAACTATATAGGGATTCCTTTGCTTGCAAAGTATTCATTTAGTTTTTTGGGATTAAAAAAAGTTTATGTTAAAGGGGGAACCTATCAGGATGTGAGAACCGGAGGTGAATTTGTTTACGAGAGTCCTGCTTTCTCAGATACTCAACCATTGGATAATGCCGGATGGACAAGGATGGATTGGGGCTTGGTAATAGGAGCTGGTGCGGAGTACCCTGTTGATTATGTATTTGGGGACTAGATTTGAGGTATGGAATTGGACTTGTAGACGTTCACAAATCAGATCCTACCTCGAATAAAAATCAGAGTTTTAACACTACTCTAACTTTTAAGTTTGATTTAGTCGATATCTTCTTTAAGATGAAAAAGAAGTCGAACAACAACGACACCGAAACTGTTGAAGGCGAGAATAAAATTAAAGGATTAAAGGTTGAGGAGAGAAATTAGTTTAAAAATACGAAAAAGTGCCGCAGATTATTACTGCGGCACTTTTTCGTATTGAATAATCTATGGATTTTACAAGTCCTTTGCTTCTCCAATTAACTTTAACGATTCCTTTTTGCCCAAGTATTTATCAATTATTGAATGCATTAAATAGATGACAGGGGTAAGTACAACTGCAATAATAATTTTATAAAGATACTGTACAATTCCCACTGCTAAAACTTGGTCGAAAGTCCAATTACCCAATAGGTAAAAAGCGATAAATAAAATTAAAAAACTGTCTATAAGCTGAGAGACTACCGTTGAACCCGTAGCTCTTAGCCAAAGCCAACGGTGCTGAGTAAGCACCCTTATGTAGTGAAATGTGTAAGCATCGACAAGTTGACCTACAATAAACGCAATTATAGAGCCTATAATAATGTTAAGTCCCTGACGGAAAATTGAACTGTAGGCATAGTCAATGTTGAAAGGGTTACCCGTTGGGTCTGTTGCATTGTTCGATAACCAAAAGTCGGCAGGAGGAGCTTCGGTAGCCATGAAAATAATAAGAAAGGCATAGGTAATCATTGCTGCACCTATAAAACTGATTCGTTTTACACCGCTTCGGCCAAAGTACTCATTAATAACATCGGAAAGAATAAACACTATGGGCCATATAAGAACACCAACGCTCATGTTGATGTCTAAATTAAATCCATCGAAGAAAGGAAATAATTTTTGAACAGAAAGTATTTTGGCTCCAATAACCTCTGCAATTAATGCATTTGTAATAAATAACGTTGATAGAATAACAAACAGCGTGTGTTTCTTTGGAATAGACTCCTGTGAATGTTCCATTTATTAGCAATTAAGAAATCGATAATCAAAGTTATAAAAATAAAAGTGTAAAGCAAGTGGTTGATAATCAAAAACCAAAAAACAAGGTTGTTTTCTATAAATTCACCCTGAAAAGACTTTGGTTTTGTTCTTTTTCAGGATATCAGTATGTCACTTTACTCCGCGTTTTAATGTAAGAAACACAGCTAGTTGTAAAAATGTTTCATTAATACTCTGAAAATATTAGTGCAATACAATTTTTATTGTACTTTTATAAAGTAAATAATTAATTATTAAGGAAAAGTATATTATTC
>WBUV01000371.1 GCA_008933525.1 Bacteroidales bacterium
TAATAATATTTCAAACCTTTCTGGAAGTAATACATCATCAGAGTCTAAAAACTGTATATACTCTCCCAGTGCTATTTTAACACCTACATTTCTTGCTACGGATGGTCCTGAATTTTTTTGATAATAATATTTAATTCGATTATCCGCTTTGCAATACTCATCAATTATTTCCTTGGTTGAATCAGTAGAGCCATCGTCAATGATTATACACTCCCAATGAGTATATGATTGATTGATGACAGAGGTTAAAGTTTCTATAATAAACCTTTCTGCATTATAGGTAGGAATAATTACAGAAATTAGGGGTGAATAATCCATTACTATTTAGTAAATTTAATTATTTCCTGACATATTCTTTCGCAGTTATTAGTATCATACAAAGGAAAAAACTCTGACACTCTTTCTTTATATTTTTGTGGCATGCTACAATTGCTTAAAAGAGCATTTTGAATCTGATTTATCAAATCCGTCTCGGTTTCAACCACCTCGCCAAAACCATCTTTTTTATGATCAAAATAACCGGGCTTTAAATGATTTTTGACAAAATCGTCGCGATCGAAAAAATAGTATATAATCGGCTTATACATATACGCAAAATCGAAGTTTACGCTCGAAGAGTCTGTAATAAGCAAAGCCGATTCTTTTAATAAAACCTGAACATTATATTCTTCCTTTGAAGCTATAATTATACTTTTTGATTCCGTTGTAAAATAATTAAGGTAGGGTTGAATTTCGTAATGTGGGTAAAACACTAGTTTGTAATTATGCTGTATAAGCAATTGTTCCAATGTTGCGTTATTTATCAAAGACTGAAAAACTTTGTAGTACTTGGAGTTCAAAAAAAAGTCATGGTTATTTGCTACCCTACTTTTCCATATACTTTTCCGCCAAGTAGGCATTAGTAAAATTTGTTGTTTCGTGTTAACATTATGCAAGCCATCGAAGCGGGCAAATCCTGTTAGTTTTACTTGATCAGGATTATAACCAAACCTCTCCTTTACAAATTCATACTCGGGTTTGGCTCCACAAATAAACAAATCGATTTTCGATTTTGCTTTTCCATAATCATCCGAATTATCGCTGTATGTTATACCATGCTGCAAAAACACATTCTTTGTATACGCTGAAAATGAATATCTTCTTTTTCCAAAATTGGATTGTGGAACACAAAAATTGTTGTGCGAGGTTATGTAGTACTTTGCCCTATAGAAAAGTATTTTATGGTAAAAACTATTATACTGAATAACCTTATTTTCATTTAATCCTTTCTGACCTTTTGCTCTCTTTTTATCATATATATAGTACGAGTTTATTTTCTTTGATTTCAGGTAGTTAAAAAAGTATATTCCATTATCCTGGGCCGTATCTGGTCTTTCGCCAACAAGCCAAATTGGTCTAGGAAAAATAATAGTGTGAATTCGAGCAATAATTCTAACACTAATTATTTCAATGCTATCCAATACCTTTTTGAAGTAATGCTTTATATTTGGATAAAAAATTCTAAGCATATCAAAAGGTAATTTCAGAAAACTATCGTTTTTAACCCACCTACTCTTAGAGAGAACCAATGCTGCATGAATTAAGTGTTTTTGCAACTTCGTTTTGCTTTTCAATGCAAACGAAATTTGCAAATACCTATACATTAAAGGAGAGTAAAATTTTAGCCCTATTTTATCCTCCTTTAGGTGCTTTAAAATATTCTGCCGATGCTCATTCCAGTTTTTCAATTTAAGCATATCGAAAGCCTGTATGCGCCATAAAATTGAAAAGCATCTGAGAATTGCCTGCTTTTTCAACTGTTTTTTTAATGGATACTTAACTTTTAGTATCTCAAAAAAGAGTTGATGTGAATAAAAGAAATCATTCCAAACGGTTGGTTTTGGTTCAACCGGTCGGGATAGCGTATTGCTATTTTTACGATAATTGTATAGGCATTTACTGCTTGTGATTATTCGTTCACATTTTGTAAAATACTCTGCAAGCGCAGGCTGATCCTCGCTTACAATTGGAAGTTGCTTAATATCCTTTATAAGCTCTCTCTTAAACATTTTATTCCAAACAGGGAGTATACTTGGATAAAGCTGTTCAGTATTGAGGATTTGTTCTACAGTCCATTTTTTGTCCGGAATTGGGTATGCCTCAAGAAAATTGGAGTGCTCGTCGATAGAACAATTCCCACACCAACTTAAATCCGCATCGTTTTGTACCATTAAGTTAATCAGCGTTTCTATAAAAGTTGGCTCAACAGTATCGTCCGAATCAACAAATGCAATATAGGGCGAATTGGATTCTTTTAACCCAGTATTACGGGCAGCACCTAATCCTCCGTTTTGGGGGTGAGTAAATATTCTTATTCTACTATCGCGCTTTGAATATTCCTCTAAAACCAAGTGCGAATTATCGGGCGATGCATCGTTTACACAAATAATTTCAATATCGGAAAAGGTTTGGCACATAATGCTTTCCAAGCACTCGGGCAAATACTTTTCAACTTTATAAACAGGAACAATTACTGAAACAGCTGACATTTATCTGAGAAATACTTTTTTTGTTTGAGATTTAAGAGCCTTGTACATCATAAAGAAAAATAGGAGCGGCTCGTTAATAAAGAAATTATAGTAAACCTTTGTTCTAATGCCCTTATCGAATGCCGGTGAGTATATTTTAAAATTATCGCGCCACTTTGAATAAACTCTGTTCCTGCTGAATTTACTATTGCAAAAACGCTTCCCCTTTTTCAAAACTATTAAACCCTCCAAAAAATCTAGGCCTTGTTTTCTATGCCTATTTGTAAGGTTTGAGCCATGTTTTCTGAAGTAGTTCAAATTACCATTTACCTTTACTATTTGATGGTTGTGCATAATTTGAACCCATAAAAGCCAGTCGCCACAGAGTTTCATTTCTCTATATCCAGCATCCTTGTATTGCTGATATACTGATTTTTTAAAAATAAGCATACTGGCATTAAAAAGCCTATTGCTAGCCAGCATACAATCCTTTATATAATTGTTACCATCGAAAACCTCGTGGGTTAAAGGCGTGTTGCTCTGAACTATATCATCTTCTTTTTCGAAAAAAAGAGAATTTGCAAAAGCTATTGCTACTTGGTTGTCGACAAAATAAGGTACAAGACTTTCGAGAAATTTAGGATGCGATAAATCGTCACTCTCGGCAATCCAAACTATATCGCCTTTTGCATACGCAATTCCTTTATACCATTGTTTATAGCTCGTACCCCCATTTTGCTGGTTATACTCAATATGGCTGACTTTTGGATGGTTCCTATACTGCTCAATAATATCTCGGCTACTATCGGTAGAACAATCGTCGAGTATTATTATTTCAAAATTCTGGTAGGTTTGGTTTAAAATGCTCTCGATTCGCCGTTGCAAATACTGTGCATGATTATAGTTTGGTATAATTACTGAGACAAAATTCATTAAAAAAAAGCTCTTACCGCTTTATAAATATCAAATAGCTTGGGCGATATATCCCATTTAATAAACCTTAAAAGAATCGTATTGGCCTTATTATACGAAAAGAAATGATTAATTACTTCTTTTCGTCTTGGATTTCTGGTATAGTATAGATTGTAAATAATTGATTTAATTATTTCACTGCATTGTGGTATATCTCTGTGTTTATAAAAAATATAATAGTTTGTTAAGCCCCAATCTTTAATTTTTTTGTGTTGATTTTGTGAGTGCAAACGATATTGAGC
>WBUV01000372.1 GCA_008933525.1 Bacteroidales bacterium
CCGAGTTTCAACTCGGGGATTAGAATGTGTATAGGTTAAAAGCGATGCACGGAATAACGATGGTTTGAAAGATTTTATAAAGGTTGCATCGCAAAGGATGTATATTGTTATGAAACAAGGATGGATTGAAATTAACACGCCTAATACCCTAATTAACTAATAACTTATTAAACTTAATTAACTCAACAACCAAAACCTAATAACTCACACTCCAATCAACATCAACAAAAAATAATATCTTTGCAGACTATCATATTTAATAGAGGTAAAATGTTTGAGGATAAAGGGGAGAAACGTAGACCTGTAATATTGGTTTCGAACGACGATGGCTACAAGGCTAAAGGCATTGAGGCACTAATTGAAATGGTGAAACCTTTCGGTAGAATTGTGGTGGTTGCTCCAGAGGAGGGTAATTCGGGTATGTCGCACGCAATTACCATTAAAACTCCGCTTAGGATGAAACACCGTAAGCGTACCGATGATGTTGAGATGTATAGCGTTAATGGAACTCCTGTTGATTGCGTTAAGTTGGCAATGAGCCAAATTTTTAAAACTCCGCCCGATTTGGTTGTTTCTGGAATAA
This sequence comes from Bacteroidales bacterium, assembly GCA_008933525.1. Classification (GTDB taxonomy): domain Bacteria; phylum Bacteroidota; class Bacteroidia; order Bacteroidales; family Tenuifilaceae; genus SB25. The sequence continues at coordinate 584 of WBUV01000372.1, forward strand.
ACCACGGTTCAAACTCATCAATAAGTATTATTTACAGTGGAACAATGGCTGCCGCCATTGAGGGCTGTTTGTACGATATTCCTTCCATTGGTTTTTCATTGCTCGATTATGAGGAAAATCCCGATTTTACTGCATCGGTAAAGTTTGGTAGGGCTGTGGTACAGAATGTTTTGGAGAATGGATTATCAAAGGGATGTTGCCTAAATGTCAATATTCCTGTATTGCCTGTCGATAAGATAAAGGGAATTAAGATAGCCCGTCAAAACCAAGGAACTTGGCGCGAGGAGTTTGAGAAGCGTACCGACCCTCGTGGAGTAAATTACTACTGGCTAACAGGTTATTTCCATAACGAAGAGCCAGAATCGACTGATACCGATGAGTGGGCATTAAATAATGGTTATATATCAGTTGTTCCAATTCAGGTAGATTTTACCAATTACAGGGAGATGGAGCGAATAAAAAACTGGAATTTCGATTTAAACTCTGTGAACTATGAACCAAGGAAAATTTAACAAACCAATTATTGGCTTTATTGGAGGTTTGCTTTTGCCAGTATTAACCTTTGTTGGAATTTATTTGGCGTTATATAAGGGTAAGAATTTTTTCGATTTTGTCGAAATTACTTGGTTGCAAGGGAATATGTCCAGAGTTTTATCATTATCGATGTTGCCCAATCTTGGCTTGTTTTTTGCTTTTATCTGGACAAATAAACTAAAATCGGCGCAGGGTGTTTTAGGTGTAACCATTGTGTTGGCTTTTGCAATTATCATTCTTAGATTTATTTAAAGGTATTTAATTATGCGGTACTATATTGTTGCAGGTGAGGCCTCAGGCGATTTACACGCATCGAACCTAATGAAGGGGATTAAGGAGAAAGATCCTGATGCAGAGTTCCGTTACTTTGGTGGCGATTTAATGCAGGAGCAGGGCGGTATTCTTGTTAAGCATTATCGCGATATGGCCTTCATGGGTTTCCTAGAGGTTCTTCTCAACCTCAAAACCATTTCCAACAATATGAAACTTTGCAAAATTGATATTCGAGAGTTTCGGCCAGATGTTCTTATACTTGTTGATTATCCAGGTTTTAACCTTCGAATTGCAAAATACGCAAAGCAGTTGGGTATAAAGGTTTTCTACTACATTGCCCCTAAGGTTTGGGCTTGGAAGGAGGGACGCATAAAAATTCTTAAGCAGTTTGTCGATAAACTTTTTATCATTTTCCCCTTCGAGATTGAATATTTCAAAAAGCACGGTATTGAGCCAGTTTACGAGGGAAATCCAAGCCCCGATGCAATTGAGACAAAGGTTAAGGAATCTCCTACATTCGATGAATTTACTGCTAAGAATGGATTATCCGATAAACCTATAATAGCCTTAGTTGCTGGTAGCCGTAAGCAAGAAATAAAGTACAATTTGCCTGTGATGCTGAAAATGATTGACCGATTCCCCGATTATCAGTTCGTAATTGCGGGTGCTCCTTCGTTATCGGAATCTATCTACGCACCATATATTGCTGGAAAAAATGTGAAGTTAATTTTTGGACAAACATATCCTCTATTCAATTCTAGTACATTGGCCTTTGTAACATCAGGAACAGCAACGCTTGAGGCTGCTCTGTTAAATGTTCCTCAGGTTGTTTGCTATAAGGGTAATTTCTTCTCAATGCTTATAGCATGGATGGTAATTAAGGTGAAGTATATCTCGCTTGTGAATCTTAATATGGAGACTGAGGTTGTTCGCGAGTTGAAACAATATGATTTAACACCGAATAATCTTTATAACGAGGCCATTAAACTAATTCCTGGAACTGAGGAGCGTAAGGTTATGCTCGATAATTATGCTAAGTTACGCCAAATGTTAGGCGAAACGGGAACGTCCAAAAGGGTCGGTGCCAAAATGGTTGAATTTATTACCAAGTAAATAACTGTCTATGAACAGATATATTATTGCTTTAGGATTTATTATTCTTTGCAATTTAAGCGGGCTTTCTCAGAAAATAAGCGTAAGCATTTTCAACGATACTAAACTATCAACGGTGCTTATCACCCCTACAAAAGGGAAATATAAATTGATTTTAGGCGATACTCAGGAATTATTGCGTGAGAATCAGATTCTTTACCTGAGCCGTTCGGGCGATTCAGTGATGGTGCGCGATGCAAATCGCAATTTGGGAACTTGGAAACGGGTGTCGATTGTTGGCGAAACCAACGAGGACATTATTCGTGTTAAGCCAATTATGCCTGCAAGCCCCGCACGTTTATACGACGATAACCTTAGTTTCTACGTGGAGTTCGATAGAATTATGGCTATCAACCTGATTGATGAGGAAAAATACATTGCCGCCGTGGTGGAAGCCGAAGGAGGACCAAATAGGGAGGATGAGTTCTACAAAGCACAGGCATTAATTGTTCGTACCTATACTTTTACACATCTGCAAAAGCATAGTGCCGAAGGGTTTAACCTTTGCGATGGCACCCATTGTCAGGCATATAAAGGACGAAGCGAAAAGGACGATGATATTTACACCGCAACTTCCGATACAAAAGATTTAATCATTGTTGATTCTCTAAACCGACCAATTACTGCTGCTTTTCACGCAAACTGTGGTGGGCAAACAGCCAGTTCGGGCGATGTTTGGGTTGAGTCGTTGCCATACTTAACATCAGTTCCCGATAGGTTTTGCTCAAGTTCTCGCAGTGCTTACTGGGAACGCAGAGTTCCGCTTAAGGAATGGAAGGAGTTTCTTGCAAAGGAGGGTGTCGACACTTTAAAGATTGTTAAGAATTCTGAGATGGATTTTGAGCCCAGAACCCGTCCAAAAACTTATACCGTTTATGGTATCGATATTCCTACAACCAAAATTCGCAAGCAATTTAAGTTGCGCTCTGCTTGGTTCTCGATATCGGTTTTTAAAACCGAAGTGCGTTTCTCTGGAAAAGGCTATGGTCACGGAGTTGGTCTTTGTCAGGATGGAGCAATGAGTATGGCTACCCGTGGCTGGACTTACGATAAAATTATTGAGTACTACTACAAAGGTGTTAAAATAGTCAATGCTAATACTGTTAATGCTACTGATGTGAAATTGGATACTTTGAATG
>WBUV01000001.1 GCA_008933525.1 Bacteroidales bacterium
GTTCACTTTATTCCAAGATAATTCATTGGGGTGATAGTTTTAAGTTCCTTTTTTGTGCTTTCTGATACGTTCAAACTGTCAACAAATTGTATGAAGTCAGTTTGAGTTATCGATTTGTTTGTTCTTGTTAACTCTTTTAACGCCTCGTATGGATTGGGGTAACCCTCACGTCGAAGGATTGTTTGGATTGCTTCGGCTATTACCATCCAGTTGTTTTCCAAATCAACATTAATGGCGTTTGTGTTTACAATTAGTTTATCGAATCCCTTTGATATTGATTTGAATGCAATAATTGAATGAGAAAAAGGAACACCAATGTTACGCATTACAGTAGAATCGGTAAGGTCGCGCTGTAAGCGAGATATTGGCAGTTTTGCCGCAAGATGCTCCAGTATTGCGTTGGCCATTCCAAGATTTCCTTCTGCATTTTCAAAATCAATAGGGTTAACCTTGTGAGGCATTGCGGATGATCCTACCTCGCCTTGCTTAATCTTTTGTTTAAAGTATTCCATCGATATATATGTCCAAATATCTCTGGAAAGGTCGATTAAGATGTTGTTGATTCGCTTTGTGGCATCAAAAAGAGCGGCCATGTTATCGTAATGCTCAATTTGAGTAGTAGTTTGCGAACGGTTTAGGTTTAGCGACACGTTCACAAAGTTATTGGCGAAATCAACCCAATTTATAGTTGGATAAGCAACAAAATGTGCATTCAGATTACCGGTTGCGCCACCAAATTTCGCGGAGTACGGAATTGACTGTAGTTGCTTTAGTTGAACCTCTAATCGTTCAGCAAATACTCTAATTTCTTTTCCAAGCCTGGTTGGCGATGCTGGTTGTCCGTGTGTATGGGCAAGCATTGGCATATCGGCCCACTCATTGGCAAGTGAATTGAGTTTTTGTATGAGATTGTTGATTAAAGGGTAGTACGCATTTTGGATAGCATCGCGGAGCATTGCTGGGAATGCCGTATTGTTGATGTCCTGCGAAGTTAACCCGAAATGGATAAACTCTTTGTGCTCCGATAATCCTAATGCATCAAATTTCTCCTTGAGGAAGTACTCTATCGCCTTAACATCGTGGTTGGTAACGGATTCAATTTGTTTTATTCGTTGAGCATCGCTTTCATTAAAGTCTGCAACAATTTTTCTTAACCTATCGAAATTGATACTTTGGAAGTTAGTTAGTTGTGGTAGTGGAATTTTACAAAGAGCAATAAAATACTCCACTTCAACCCAAATCCTATATTTTATAAGTGCAAACTCCGAGAAGTACTGCTGAAGTTCATCAACCTTATCTCTATACCTACCATCGATAGGCGAAATTGCATTTAGCGATGTAAGTGCCATATCATAAAAATTTGCTCAAAGTTAGCAAACTAAGCCGATATACAGAAATTTGAGGTAGAACTAAAATGTTATTTAACAAATATTGATGAGGAAATAGTTGTTTGATGTTGCGATGAAATTACTAACTTCGTAGCATAATCAAAGGTTGATTAACCTATATGGATGATGACCCGCAAAATAAGAGTATCGGCTATTTCGTATTTAAACACTGCACCGTTTGTATACGGCTTGCAGCATTCTTATATTTTACAAAACATCGATATTGCTTTTGATTATCCTTCCGAGTGTGCACGAAAATTACAGCAAAATGAGTCTGATATAGGTATTATTCCTGTTGCAGCATTGCTATCGCTTCCAAAGTATGAGATTATATCCAACTACTGTATTGGTGCTGTTGGTGCGGTACGGACTGTTGCTTTATTCAGTAACTCACCTTTGGAAAAAATTGAAAGGATATATCTCGATTACCAATCCAGAACCTCTGTGAACTTGGTAAAGATTCTTAGTAAGAAGTTTTGGAAAATTTCGCCAGAGTGGATGCCCTTTTCGCCATCACAGGATGCTAATGGGCTAGATCCGCACGAAGGTCTTGTTATTATTGGCGATAGAGTTTTTAATTCCGAGAAGCACTATCAGTACTGCTACGATTTAGCAGAGGAGTGGTTCAAGTTTACTGGCTTACCTTTTGTCTTTGCCGTTTGGGCTTCGGTGAAGCCATTGGATAATGATTTTATTGATTCATTTAATAGTGCTCTTGGTCTTGGGTTACAGAATATTCCATTATCGGTCGATAACTTTAACTTAAAGTATATAGATAGGAGCGAGGCCATTGATTATTTAAACAAGAATATTTCCTATAATTTGGATGATAGAAAGAAAAAGGCCATTGAGATGTTCTTGAATCAAGTTAAAGAGGTAAATTTATAGTGATAACTTTATAACACAATCTGCCTATGATTGCAATCTTCTACAAGGCTTTCAACAAAATTGTTCACGAGATTGATGCTGAGCGCTTGGCAGAAATCGACTATGAGGATTTACTTTGGATTGACTTGGCTAATCCAACAGACGATGAACGGGAAGCCGTAGAGATTTTTTTCAATATAAACCTTCAAACTCGTCAGCAGGTAGAGGAGATTGAGAGTTCGTCGCGGTATTTTGAGACCGAAAATTTGATTATTGCCAACTCAAACTTTCTTATCAATAGGGATAATATCTATATAACTGAACCTGTTTCGTTTACGCTGAAGGATGGGATATTAATTTCAGTGCGAACGCTAGATTTAAAGGCCTTTTCAGATACTATTCGCAAAGTTTACTCCAACCACAAAGCTTATCCAACTGGGTATCATACCCTAATAGCTCTATTGGAAACACGTATCGATTTAGATGCCGATATGGTTGAGGCATTGGCAAAGGAAATCGCTACTTTAACTAAGAGACTTAGAATTGCCGAGGAGTTAGATGAGGAGTTAATCTTAGAAATTAGTAAACTTCAGGAAAATACAATGCTAATCCGCGAGAACTTTATGGATAAGCAGCGTGTGGTAAGCGGAATTCTTAAAAGTGAGCGTTTCCCAAACGATACCTATCCCAAGTTAAACATTATGACTCGCGACATAGGTTCACTTATTAACCATACCGACTTTAGCTTTGAGCGTTTGGAGTATTTGCAGAACACTTTCTTGGGTCTTATCAATATTGAGCAGAACAAGATTATAAAGATATTTACCGTAGTTTCGGTGGTGTTTATGCCACCCACACTTATTGCTTCGGTTTACGGAATGAACTTTACACTATTCCCTGAACTTAAGTGGAAATTTGGTTATCCTTTTGCCTTGGTTTTAATGCTTTTATCATCTTTGACAACACTATTTATATTTAAGAAGAGGAAGTGGCTTTGAGAGTTGGAAGATGGAAGTAGAATGTAGAATGTAGAATGTAGAATGTAGAATGTAGAATGTAGAATGTAGAATGTAGAATGTAGAATGTAGAATGTAAAGACCTTATAAACAAGATTAAAAAATATACAATGAATATTTCAAGTTTAAATTGGCTCAAGTTTGTAGTAATTATTGGATTATTCCTATCATCGGGATTGATTTCTAGTGCTCAAACCGATAGTAGTTCCAAGTTGGTTTACAAAATCAATATCAAGGAAAACATTATGCCTGCTGCTTGGCGACAGGTTAAAGTTGGTATTGACGAGGCTCATAAGCAAAATGCCGATATCATCCTAATCCATATGAATACCTATGGCGGTATGGTTGATATGGCCGATTCAATCCGGACTAAGATTTTGAATAGCAAAATTCCTGTGTGGGTTTTTATCGATAATCAGGCAGCATCGGCAGGTGCGTTGATTTCCATTGCTTGCGATAGCATCTATATGCGTAAGGGTGGAAGTATTGGTGCTGCTACTGTGGTTGACCAATCGGGAAATGTTGTGCCCGATAAGTTTCAATCGTTTATGCGAAGCACAATGCGTGCAACTGCCGAGGCTAAAGGTCAGGATACAATTATTACAGGCAAAGATACCATACTGAAATGGCGTCGCGACCCACATATTGCCGAGGCAATGGTTGATCCTTCCATATATATTGAAGGTATAATTGATACAGGAAAGGTTTTGACGTTTACTGCCGATGAGGCAATTAAGCATGGTTATTGCGAAGGAAAAGCCGAGACAGTTGATGATTTGCTAAAACAAGCTGGAGTAAAAGATTACAAATTGGCAGAGTTTAAACCATCGTTACTTGATAAGCTTATAGGTTTCCTAACAAATCCAATTGTATCGGGATTGCTTATAATGGCAATAGTTGGGGGTATTTACTTTGAACTTCAATCGCCCGGAATTGGTTTTCCTCTTGGATTGGCTGTGCTTGCAGCAATACTCTATTTCGCACCACATTACTTGGAGGGTTTGGCAGAGCACTGGGAATTGTTGCTATTTATAATAGGTGTAATTTTAGTTCTGGTCGAAATATTTGCCATACCCGGATTTGGTGTAACAGGTATTAGCGGAATAATTTTGATAGTTGCAGGCTTAACACTTGCGATGATTGATAATGAACTTTTCAAGGGTACTGGTTCATTCCCTATAATAGCTATTGTTAAACCATTCGGTGTTGTGGTTGCCGCAGTATTTCTTGGATTGACAGGAGGAATCTTGCTAAGCAAAAAACTTCTGACATCATCTATGTTTCCAAACCTAGCATTGCACTCTGAGTTATCGGGCAAAGATGGATTTGTTGGAGTTGACCTTAATATAAAGAGTAAGGTTGGAATGGAAGGTGTTGCCATAACAGTTTTACGTCCATCGGGTAAGGTCCAGATTGATAATGAGTGGTTCGATGCAATGGCTGAGTTTGGCTACATCGAAAAAGGCGAGAAGGTTAAGGTTGTTAAGGACGAGGCAGGCCAGCTATACGTTGTAAAAATTGATTAATTCTAGCATCGATGGAAGAAATCAGCATTAGAGATTTTGAACTTCAGGATTTTGATGGATTAAGCGAGCTTTGGAGTCTAACCAACCTTGGCAATCCCCAACGTGGCGATAATCTTGGTATCATTCTACAAAGTGTTGCAATGGGTGGTAAAATGCTTGTTGCGGTTAATGCTGATGATAAGGTTATTGGTACAAGTTGGATGACCTTTGATGGACGAAGAATCCATTTGCACCACTTTGGTGTACATCCCGATTATCAACGTAAAGGAATTGGGCGATTATTGGTTAAAGAATCGTTGCAATTTGTAAAGCAAAAAGGATATCAGGTAAAATTGGAAGTTCATCAATCAAACTTAGCGGCAATCAACCTGTATAAGCAGTTTGGTTTTACTTTTCTGGGCGATTACGATGTCTACATTATTCGGGATTTGAGTTCTATAGATTAATTTATAATGAGTAATGTAGAATTTAGAATGATGAATTTGTAATTTTAAAATTTTTTGCCCTGAAAGTGCTCTAGTCATAGCCCTGAGTTTCAACTCGGGGATTACAAAGGGATATGTTGAAATGCGATGCAAGTAATAGCGTTTGTTTGAAATGATATGGAATATTTGCATCGCAACAAAAGAAATATTGGTATGAAACTTAATCTTATAACCCTAATGATTAATCTTTTTGCGATACTCAGAGTCAAAACCAAAACCTAAATTCAATAACTATGAAACAACTACTACTATTCCTTGCTGTATCAGTATTTACCACAACCTATGCGCAAACTGATTCAATAATTGTCCTCAACAAACCCACCGAGGTTAAAGGTAAAACCGTAATGGAGGCATTTGCCAGTAGAGCGTCGGTTCGGGAATTCTCTTCAGAGGAATTGTCCTTGCAGGATATTTCCGATTTACTTTGGGCTGCCAATGGAATTAACAGGCCTACAGAGAACAAAAGAACTGCCCCAACAGCAATGAACTCACAGGATGTTGATATTTATGTTGTAATGAAACAGGGCTCGTACCTATACGATGCTAAAAATCATAAACTTATTTTAGTTGATGCGGCCGATAACCGAGCAATGGTGGCTGGAACTCAAAAGAACTTTGCCAATGCACCTCTTTTCTGTGTAATGGTTTCGGATATCTCCCGTTTTACTCGCGGCGACGAATCGCAAAAAATGCCTTGGGCTGCAATGGATGCTGCAATGGTATCGCAGAATATAAACCTATTCTGTGCTGGCGTTGGACTTAAAACTCGTCCACGAGTTTTTATGGAGGTTGATAACCTTCGTAAAGCACTAAAACTTAGTGCAACTCAGCATCCAATGATTAATAATCCTGTAGGAAAATAGATTTATTGAATTAGACGTTTTGCTGATATTTAAAAGATGCCGGCGACATCAAATGTTTATAGAAATTCATTGTGAATAAGAATTATTCGACTCCAGCTGGAGTCGAATTTTTTATATGCTCATTGCTATAAACATTCAAACCCTCTGGGTTTTTAGCCATCCGCAGATTATCACTTATACGCCTAATTCAATAGATTTAATTATTAGTATTCAACGCTGTCAGATTTTAAACCTTGACGGCGTTTTTGTTTGTAGGCAGATTAATATTTATCAATTTATTGAACAAAATCGGGAGGGTTTTGTAATTTAGTACAAAAACCACCCTTTATATGGAGCGGGAAATATACAGCACCAAACGTAAAGCTTTATCGCTTAACCTCGATTCATCAAAATATGGTACCATTGCTGAGATTGGCGGTGGACAGGAAGTTGCCCGTGCCTTTTTTCAGGCAGGAGGTGCATCTGGAACAATCGCAAAAACCATTTCGGCTTACGATAAAACCTTTAGCGACCACCTTTACAGCAAGGGTGATAAGGGCCGTTATGTGTGCCTAACCCGTTTAGAGCAAATGCTCTGCACTGAGTACGATGAATTGCTTACAGTTATTGGTCAGGATAGGAAAGAGGGTGTTCGTTTTTTTGCATTTGCCAATACTGTTGAAACACTGAACTTTAAGAAAGATAACCAAGGACACGGATGGCTTGGTGTACGCTTTGAACTTAGCAAAGCTGGTTGTCCTAACGATATCGTAATTCACGTTCGACTACTCGAAAACGATGCAATTCTTCAGCAGTACACGCTGGGAACACTTGGTGTAAACTTGATATACGCTTGTTTTAACTATCACGATAGACCCAATGTATTTTTGCAGTCGTTGATGGATAACTTGTCGAGCGATAGGGTGGAAATAACAATGGCTCGAATGACTGGTCCTGATTTATCGTGGGTTGATAACAGGTTGCTCAGCGTGCAGTTGGTGAAGAATGGGATGACTCCAGCAATCATTTTCGACCGTTTTGGAAAGGTTCAGGAGCCCGATGATATGCTATACAAGAAGAATGCCCTGCTGCTACGTGGTAGGTTCAGACCAATCACCTACGTTGGTTTCGATATTCTTAAATCGTCATACGCGCATTTTAAACAGAATGCAGCCTTTTCATCTGAGAATACACTTCAAATCTCGGAAATCACCCTAAACAATTTACTCGACGAGGGAGAAATCAACGAGCGAGATTTTCTTGATAGGGTTGATATTCTCAACGGAATGGGACAAAATGTGATGATATCGAATTTTAAGGAGTTCTACAAACTCGTGGAGTATTTTGGGAGGTTTAAGCATAAAAACCTTAGAATCATTATGGGCGTTCCAACCTTTGCTAAGGTTATGGATAAGAATTACTATACAGGGTTGGCTGGAGGGCTGCTTGAAGCTGTCGGAAAAATGTTTCCATCCAGAACCAAGTTCTATATCTATCCTGCACTAAATAGGCAGACAAAAAAACTAATGGGAACCGATGATATAGTGCTGGCTCCCGATGTAATGCATATTTACCAATACTTACTTGAGAATGCTCTTATTGTAAACCTCAAAAATGTTAAGCAGGAGTGGCTTAGCATCGATTCAAACGAGGTGTTACAGTTAATTCACAATGGCGATACCCGATGGGAAACTATGGTGCCAAATTACGTTGTTAAGAACATTAAGGAGAAAAAATTGTTTGGATATGCTAAAGGCAGCGACAAGTGACTAATGACAAGTTACTTAAAATGTAGTTTTAAAGTCACAATTCACCCGTCACTAGTCGCTAAAAATATTAAAAATGGATAAATACTTAAGCAATATCGACCCACAGGCAATAGAAAGTTTATACCAATCGTGGAAAGCAGATTCTAACTCTGTTGACCTGCAATGGCAAAAGTTTTTTTTAGGATTTGAATTTGCATTAGCCAATTATAAGGACTCTGGAATGGATATTTCGGACTCCGAATTCAAAGTAATTAAACTAATAGAGGGTTATCGGTTACGTGGACATCTATTTACTAAAACAAATCCAGTTCGTAATCGTAGGAAACATACACCAACCTTGGATATTGAGAATTTTGGATTAACCACTGCCGATTTACAGAAAACATTCCAGGCAGGTAAGATTATTGGTATTGGAGCAACAACTCTCGAAAAAATTATAGAACACCTCAATAACACCTATTGCCGTAGCATTGGAGTGGAGTATATGTACTTGCGAGACCCTAAGTATGTTGAGTGGATTCAGTCAAGAATTGAAAAATCGGCCAATAAAACCGAGTTTACTTTCGAACAGCGAAAACATATTTTTCATCACTTAGTGCTTGCCGTTGGATTTGAGCAATTTATACATCGTAAGTTTATTGGGCAAAAGCGATTTTCGCTAGAGGGTATTGAGGCATTAATTCCAGCCTTGGATACTACCATTGAGCACGGCTCCGAATTTGGTGCAGAGGAGTTTGTAATAGGGATGGCGCATCGTGGACGGTTGAATGTCATAACCAACATAATGGGCAAACCCTACGAGAATGTTTTTGCGGAGTTTATGGGCGAAAAGTACGACGTTGAATCATCGTTGGGCGATGTGAAGTACCATTTAGGTTACAGCAATACTATCAAAACCGATAAAGGCAAGAGTATTCGTTTGAATCTTGTTCCAAATCCATCCCATTTGGAAACCGTTGGCCCAATTGCCGAGGGAATTTCGCGTGCTCGAATAGAGAAATTCTACAACAACGATTTCAGCAAGTTGATACCTATTATAATACACGGCGATGCAGCGGTGGCTGTTCAAGGTGTAGTTTATGAAACCATACAGATGTCGCAGCTTGCGGGTTATACCACAGGCGGAACAATTCACCTTGTGTTAAACAATCAGGTTGGTTTTACAACCAATTACATTGATGCCCGAAGTAGCACGTACAGCACCGATGTGGCAAAAGTTACACGTTGTCCTGTTTTCCACGTTAACGCCGATGACCCAGAGGCATTAGTTCACACCATTCGTATAGCCGTGGAGTACAGGCAGACTTTCCATACCGATGTATTTATTGATATTCTGGGGTATAGGCGATATGGACACAATGAGGGTGATGAGCCACGCTTTACCCAGCCAGTTCTCTACGATTTAATTGCCAAACATCCTAACGTTAGGGATTTTTACGCATCAAAATTGATTGATAAAGGCGTAATCAATGCCGACGAAGTGAAGGAGGAAAAGCAAAAATTCGATACGCTGCTCGAGGAACGTTTGGAAATTGCCAAGAGCAACACCAAAATAAAGATTTTGAAGTTTTTACCCGAAACCTGGAAGGATTTTAGATTCTCAAATTCTGCCGATTTTGTTGAATCGCCAGAAACGAAAGTTTCGGTAGATAGTATAAATAAGGTTGCAAAGGCTTTAAACACATTGCCTGCCGATAAGGAGTTTTTCAAAAAGTTAACAAAGATAATTGAGGAGCGTGCTGAGTTAATCAAATCGGGAAAGGTGGATTGGGCTTTGGGTGAGTTAATTGCCTATGGCACTTTATTGCTGGAGGGACATTCTGTCCGTTTAAGTGGACAGGACTCGGAACGCGGTACATTCTCACATCGACACTCGGCCTACAACGTAGCAAATACCGAGGAGAAATACTTTCCATTGAATCATATCGACCCAAATCAGGCACAATTCACAGTGCTTAACAGCCTGTTGTCAGAATACGGTGTGATGGGATTTGAGTATGGGTACTCCGTTGCATTGCCCGAAGCGCTTACAATTTGGGAAGCGCAATTTGGCGATTTTCATAATGTTGCACAGGTGATTATTGACCAGTACATCAGTTCTGCGGAGGATAAATGGGGATTACAATCGGGATTGGTTTTGCTGCTTCCTCACGGATTCGAGGGGCAAGGGCCTGAGCATTCCAGTGCAAGGATTGAGCGATTTTTAACGCTTACTGCACGGAATAATATGCAAATTGCCAATTGTACAACGGCGTCAAACTTTTTTCACATACTGCGTCGTCAGGTAAAACGCGATTTTCGAACTCCGTTGGTAGTATTCACGCCCAAGAGTGCGTTACGCCATTCACAAACTATATCGGATATTGGTGAACTAACCAACGGTAAGTTCCACGAGGTTATTGACGATAGCAATGTTGATGAGAAATTGGTTAGTAGGGTTGTATTCTGCTCCGGGAAAATCTATTTCGATTTGTTGCAGCGTAAGCAGGAGTTGGAGGTGAAAGACATTGCACTTGTTCGGGTTGAACAACTTTATCCTTTCCCTACAGGCCAAATAGAGCGAGTTATTGATAGATATCCCAATGCTAAGAAATGGCTTTGGGTTCAGGAGGAGCCTCAAAATATGGGTGCTTGGAATTTTATCAAGGAAAATCTTACACAAGTACCATTGGAGTTGATTTCGAGGGCACCGAGTGGAAGCCCGGCTGTTGGTTTAAGTAAGATTCACGCTATGGAGCAGGCCGATATTATTGGCAAGGTGTTCCGTAAATGTACCTGTGAACTAAAGAATAAGTACTGTGGTTTACAGTGCGAGGAGGGCTCGAAACGATTCGAACGCCAAAAGCAGCACGAGTACCTTGAGAAAAAGAATTTAGAAAATAGAGTATAGAATAACTATTGCAAATGTCATGCTGAGCTTGTCGAAGCATCTTGTTTAAGATTTCTCGCATTCGCTCGAAATGACAAAGAAATAATTAATTACCTATGATTGTTGAAGTTAAAATTCCAAGTCCCGGTGAGTCAATTAGCGAGGTTGAGTTAACCCGTTGGTTGGTCAAAAATGGGGCAATAGTCAGTAAAGACCAAGAGGTTGCCGAAATTGAATCGGAGAAAGCATCTCTTCCAATAATTGCGCCTGAATCTGGAAAAATAAATATACTGGTTGGGCAAGGTAGCACTGTTGCCGTAAATGCCATTGCTTGTACAATTGACACTTCAGTTGCAAGTAGAGCAGAGGCAAAAAACACATCAGTTGAGCCTGCTCCTCAGGTAAAAGATGAAGTTAAACCAAAGGAAACTACTCCAAAAACCGAGGTCACTGTAGTTGAAGGAAATATCAAAGTTACGCCTTTGGCAAAACAGATTATGGCTGACAATAATCTTTCAGTTGATGATATAATAAATGGATTGCGACGAATAACTGCCCACGATGTTGAGTTGGTTAAGAATCAATCTAACCAAACAATCTCAATGCCTGTTCAATCAAGGGTTTCTACCGAAAGGGTAGAGGAGCGCACTAAGATGTCGCAGTTAAGGAAGAAGATTAGCGAACGCTTGGTTTCGGTTAAGAACCAAACGGCGATGCTAACAACCTTCAACGAGGTAGATATGAGCCGGGTTATGGAGATACGCGCAAAGTATCAGCAAGAGTTCAAGGACAAGTATGGAGTTAAGCTGGGGTTGATGTCGTTCTTCACAAAGGCAGTGGTTGAAGCGCTAAAACTTCATCCTATGACCAATTCCTTTATTGATGGTGAGGAAATAGTTACACCTAACTACTACGATATTGGCGTTGCAGTTCAGGCTCCAAAAGGCTTAATGGTTCCTGTTCTTAGAAATGTTGAGAGTATGAGTTTTTCTCAAATTGAGCAGGGAATTCAAGAATTAGCAAACAAAGCCCGTTCTGGAAAAATTACTCTGGATGAGTTGAATGGGGGAACATTTACAATTACCAATGGCGGAATTTTTGGCTCAATGCTATCAACTCCAATATTAAATCCACCCCAATCGGGCATTTTAGGAATGCATAATATAGTCGACAGGCCAGTAGCAGTAAACGGTAAGGTTGAAATCCGACCAATTATGTACGTGGCCTTATCGTACGACCATAGAATAATTGATGGCAAGGACTCCGCCTCATTCCTAATGGACATTAAGCGAATGATAGAAAATCCGGAGACGATAATGTTTGGAGGTAATAACTTGGATAAAACATTAATAGGATTATAAAATAAGAAAGCGGCTTTAAAGGCCGCTTTTCTTTTGATATACTAATTTGTTAGTTGTTAAACTCCTCAATCTCAAAGGCTAATTTCATAACCTTACTTATTCTACCCTCAGTATCTCTAACCGGAATGTAGGTTTCAAGCAGTTCAATGGTTCTACCCTGCCAACTGATTTTTGATTTGGTTTTTTTTGCCATTCCAGCCTTCAGGTTATCCCAGAAAATACCGTACTCTTTTTTCTGTTGTTCTGTAAGAACAAGGTTGTTGGAGTGGTGTGAGCCAACAATCTGATCGCGGGGTACGCCAATTAGTTGAAGGAACGCATCATTTACATTGATAATGTTACCGCCTAGGTCGTACTCAATAACGTATGCCGATGAGTTAATTGAGTGAAGGAATCCTTCAATCTCGCCAGATTTGCGTGTAACTTCCTCCTGAGTTGCTTGTAGTTCCTCCATATTCTGACGCATCTCTTCCTCCTGCGCTTTCATCTCCTCGGCCTGCATTTGCGATTGCTCTAGCAGCATCTTTGTGCGGGCGTTTATCTTTACTGAAAGTATTGTAGATGCAATGCTCTCGGCAATCTTCTCAACAAATTCAACTTCGAACTTCTCAAGAATTTTAAACGATGCCATTTCAATTACGCCAAGCACCTCTTCCTCGTGTTTAAGAGGAACAAGAACTACACAGCGTGGGTTAGACTCTCCTAAACCGGACGAAATCATCACGTAATCGTCAGGGACTTCGGTCATAAATATAGTTTCACGCTCCATTGCGCAAGCACCCACTAGACCTTCGCCTTTTTCTAGTTGCTTTGTGATATATTTCTTTCTATCCCAAGCAAAAGCTGAAACTAGTTCGAAATATTGATTGTACTTATCCTCCTCGTTCCAAAGGAAAATTCCGCCTTGGTTTGCGCCAACATATTTAACTAGACCAACAATAACGCTATCGCAAAGTTTTTGTAGGTCATTATTGTTTTGGCGAAGAATCTCGCCAAATCTAGCGTACCCTTCATTTGCCCAAGAGCGTTTTTGGTCTTCAACTTTACGTTTTTCTTCCTCTACAGCAGCATTACGCAAACTTTCGCGCATATATTGAAGCGATTTGCCGAGAACGTCTTTTTCGCTCAATAGTTCTAAGGAAGAATCGTAATTACCTTTTCCAATTTGATTTGCAAAATCTGTTTTTTGGTTTAGACCTTCAATTGAGGTGTTAAGCGCAATGGCCATCTCCTCAATTTCATCGCCAGTGTTTAGGTTAACGATAAGTTCGTTTGAAATTTCGCCTTTTGCAATTCTTTTCAAGATTTCAGTAATCCTTCTAATTGGCTTAGTTAGATTGTCGGAAATGAAAAGCAGAACAAACACCATTAAGAATAAACCTATGATACTAACTCCAAGGGAGATATAAAGGGTTCTCTTTGCACTCGCAGTAATTACATCGAGTGGAGCCGAGAGTACAAAAGCCCATGGTGTGTTTGTTTTCCCAGCAATGATAGGAGCATAGCAAATTAAATGTTGTTTGCCGTTTTCATCGGTTTTGATGTAGTTGAACTCCTCACCTTTTTGAATACGTTCTAGTAAACTTTGATTTTGGGTATCGTCAGCAAAGGCTTCAGAAATATTTTTAAAAATTAACTCCTTGTTAGGATGTCCAGCAATGATTCCTGTGTTTGATATAAGGTAGGCGTAACTTCCATAAACGGGCTTAATTTTCGATACCATTTCCTGTAAACTCTCCAATCCTTGGTCGGTAGCAACAATACCACTAAATATTCCATTGATATAAACAGGAGAACTGTAGGTAATCATCAGTTTAACATCCGATTTTCCGGTTGTGACCTGATCAACATAAGGTTCCCAAATTGCTTCAGTACCTTTTTTCTTGTATGCACCATATATTGGTGGATCGCCAGTGACACTTCTTTGGTCATATAACCATTTTAGTTGAGTTCCTTCGCGCCAGGTAGTTATAACAAATCGTCCGTAATCCTTATCGTATCCAGGAACAAATGATTTGTACTCCCAGCTATCCCATAGAGAGTAAACTTGTGGATTTTCCTTTAAAACGGGAAGATACATGTCAAGGAATAACTTTTTCCACTGCTCATGTGGCATATCCTTGTACACGGTAAATGCTTGCGAAAGGGTTCTAACTAATGAGAGTTCGCGTTCAAAAACACCCGAAATCTCGTTGGCAGTTACTTTAGCAGTAAGCTGTGTTTTAAGAATAGCATCGTCGTAAATAGTTTTACGCGAATTTGAAAGGATAAAACCAACAGATACAATGTATAGTAAGGCTGTAAAAGTCAGAATATAAAGTAGTATTTTCTGACGGATTTTAAGTTTACGGCTCATAGGTTTTGGAATTTAGTGCTAAACATATAACTTTTCTTGAAAAATAACAATGTTTTGAGTAAAATAGTGGCAGTTTAAACCTTTTTTTATTTAGTCGTCAAATAACCATAACTAACCCTAATTAAGTATGAAAAGATTTATAAAAAATTTTCTTTTTGGGATTTCACTCCTATTAATCCCTACATTACTGCTTGCGCAGGAGTATAAGTATGAATCTGTTCCTGGCGATCCATTAAATGCTCGCATTTATACATTAAGCAATGGACTTAAGGTGTATATGTCGGTTGTTAAAGATGAACCACGTATTCAAACATTCATTCCTGTTAGAGTGGGAAGTAAAAACGATCCAAAAGAAACAACAGGTCTTGCTCACTACTTTGAGCATATGATGTTTAAAGGTACTCCCGAGTTTGGTACAATGGATTGGGAGAAGGAAAAGGTTCTAATTGAAAAAATAGAATCTCTATTTGAGGTATATAGAGTTGAGACCGATCCTGAAAAAAGATCAGCAATTTATCATGTAATTGACAGCATTTCGTTCGAGGCTTCAAAATTAGCCATTCCAAATGAATACGATAAGTTGATGGCTACTATTGGCTCTACTGGAACAAATGCTGGAACATCTAACGATTACACAGTTTACATTGAGAATATTCCAAACAATCAACTTGAGAATTGGGCGTTAATTCAATCGAAACGTTTTAGCCAAAACGTTCTTCGTCTGTTCCACACTGAGTTAGAGACTGTTTACGAGGAGAAAAACATGTCGCTTACCAACGATGGTCGTAAGGCTAGTGAGTTAATGATGAAAGGATTATATCCAAATCACCCTTACGGACAGCAAACTACACTTGGCGAGGCAGAGCATTTAAAGAACCCTTCGATGAAAAACATCCGTGAGTTTTTTGCCCAGTACTATGTTCCAAACAACTTTGCCGTTGTTTTGGCTGGCGATTTCAACCCCGATGAGGCAATTAAAATCGTTGACAAATATTTTGGTGTTTTAAAACCTGTTGAATTACCTGAGTTTAAATTTAAACCAGAAGAACCTATAACAACCCCTGTGGTATTAGAAACTACTGGTCTTGAGGCTGAGAACGTAAGTATTGGTTTCCGATTCAACGGTGCGAATTCAGCTGATAAGGATATGCTAGACCTTGTTTCCTCAATTTTATTCAACCGTAAAGCTGGTTTAGTTGATTTAAATATCAACAAAAAACAGTTAACTCTTGGTTGTGCAGCTTTTGGTAGATCAATGGTTGATTATTCAATGCTTCAACTTTCTGGAAGAAACAAGAAGGGTCAAAGCCTTGATGAGGTTAAAGACCTACTATTACAACAAGTTGAACTTTTGAAAAAAGGTGATTTTCCCGATTGGATGCTTGAAGCAGCAATCAACAACCAAAAGTTAAGCATGATGAATATGCTTGAGAGTGGTCGTGGCCGTGCAAGTATGATGTACATGGCATATCTTAATAGAATTAATTGGGCTGATGCTGTATCATCAATTTCTAGGTTAGAAAAAATCACCAAGGATCAAATTGTGAAATTTGCCAACGAGAAATTAGGAAACAACTACGTTGTGGTATACAAGCGTCAGGGAAAACCCGAAGATGTGGCTAAGGTTGCTAAGCCTGCAATTACTCCAGTTCACATCAATCGCGATGTTGAGTCCGGTTTCCTAAAAAAAATCAAGAACACAACTGTTAAGCCTATTGAGCCAGTTTTTGTAGATTATAAGAAGGATATTACAAAATTCAACCTGAACAAGGAGGTTGAGGTTCTTTACAATAAGAACAACACCAATGGAACATTCCGTATGGTTTACCATTTCCCATTTGGTCGTTTAAGCGATCCTGCTCTTGCTCATGCTGCTGATTATATTCAGCTTTTGGGAACATCAAAGTTAACTGCCGATCAGGTGAGCCAGGAGTTCTATAAATTAGCATGCACTTTTAATGTGTCGGTTTCCGACGAGGAAATCCAAATTAACCTTTACGGTTTAAGTGAGAATGCTGAAAAAGCAATGTCTTTGATGGAATCGTTACTTAACGATAGCAAACCCGATGCTGAAGCATTAAAATCGTACGTTGCAAATCAACTAAAGGCTCGTAACGATTCAAAGAAGAACCAATCAACTGTATTTAGGGCTTTAGTTAGCTATGCAACTTACGGTGCTGAAAATCCATTTAACTATATTTTATCGGAGGAGCAATTAAAAGCATTAACTCCAGAGGTGTTAACTCAAAAGGTAAAAGCCTTAAGCACTTATCCTCATACAGTTCTTTACTATGGCACTGCAAATCAATCCGATTTGAAGAAAATGCTTACTACCTATCATAAATTACCTAAGAAGTTTAACGCTACTCCTTTAAATAAAAAGTTTGTTGAATTAGATACTCCTAAGGATAGGGTTGTTTTTGGACATTACGAAGCTAAACAATCGTACCTTCAAACTATCTCCAAGAGTGTTCCTTATTCGTTTGAGCTTTATCCAATTGTTAGCGTTTATAACGATTATTTTGGTGGTGGCATGAATGCCATTGTGTTCCAAGAATTACGTGAGAAGAGAGGCTTGGCATATACCGCACGTGCTCGTTTCAACACACCATCTAAACCCGATAGAGTATTTGTTAATACAAGTTACATTGCAACACAAAACGATAAGATTGTTGATGCTTTCAATGCGTTCAACGAGTTATTTAACGATATGCCTGAGGTTGAGTTAGGCTTTAATTTATCGAAAGAATCTGCAATTTCAGATATTCGCACTAACAGAACTGAGAAGATGGATTTACTCTGGAGTTATGTAAATGCGAAGGAAATGGGTTGGAATACTGATATACGCAAGGTGATGTTTGAGAAAATACCAACATTTACATTAAGTGATGTTAAGAAATTCCAGGAACAATACGTTAAAGGTAAACCAAAAACCTATGTAATTCTAGGTAAAGAAGCCGATATGGACTTTGGTAAGCTGGAGCAACTTTATGGCCCTGTTACCAAGTTAACCCTCGAAGAAATTTTCGGTTACTAAAAAATCAGAGGCCAGCCAGTAAGGTTGGCCTCTTTTGCTTTTATTGTTTTAATTCGTCCAACTTATTTTCTCTTTTACCCAATAACTTCTTATCTTATTAACCAAATAACCTATTAACTCAATAACTCAATCAAACTATTCCCATGAAACGAATAACAACACTATTAATTCTAACTTTAAGCATTATGGCATCCGGGCAAGATAGAATGACTGGGCTTAACTTTGTAACTCGTTCCGAGGTTATTGCCCAGCACGGTATGGCTTGCACAAGCCAGCCTTTGGCTACGCAAGTAGCCATTGATATATTGAAAAAAGGTGGTTCTGCAGTCGATGCTGCTATTGCGGCAAATGCAATGCTTGGGTTAGTTGAGCCAACTGGCAATGGCATTGGTGGCGACTTATTTGCAATTGTGTGGGATGCAAAAACTCAGAAACTTTACGGATTAAACGCAAGCGGACGTTCTCCTAAATCGCTTACGTTAAAATATTTCAAGGATAAGGGTATTAAACATATTCCTGCACTTGGACCTCTGCCTGTTTCTGTTCCTGGTTGTGTTGATGGATGGTTTGAACTTCACGGTAAATTTGGAAAACTTAAAATGCAGGAGAACCTGCAACCCGCAATTAACTATGCTAAGGAAGGTTTTCCTGTTTCAGAGCTGATTGCGTACTACTGGAAGCGTAATGCTCAAAGATTAAAGGAATTTGAGGGTTTTGCCGAGATATATATGCCCAACGGTAAGGCTCCCGCCAAGGGCGAGATTTTCAAAAACCAATATTTAGCGAAAACACTTGAGTTGATTGCTAAAAATGGAAGAGATGAGTTTTACAAAGGTAGCATTGCCAAAGCAATTGATGCCTATATGAAGCGAAATGGTGGATTTCTATCCTACGATGATTTGGCTGCGCATAAATCGGAATGGATTGAGCCTGTTTCCTCATCGTACCGCGGATACGATATTTGGGAATTACCTCCGAATGGACAAGGAATTGCTACGCTACAAATACTTAATATCCTTGAGCAGTACGATATAAAATCGATGGGATTTGGTAGTGCGGAGTATATGCACCTTTTCATTGAAGCAAAGAAACTGGCATTTGAGGATAGAGCACGTTACTACGCCGACCCCGATTTTGTTAAGGTTCCGTACAAACAGTTAATCTCCAAGGAATACGCAAAGGAGCGAGCCAAGTTGATAAACCTTAATAGGTCGGCACGCAGTTACGATGCAGGAGTTTTACAAACCGGGAACACAATTTACCTTACAGTGGCAGACTCCGAGGGTAACATGGTTTCGCTTATTCAGAGTAATTACCGAGGAATGGGTTCCGGGATGACTCCAAATGGCTTAGGTTTTATTCTACAGGACAGAGGCGAGATGTTTTCGTTGACCGAAGGTCACCCCAACGTTTATGAGCCGAGAAAACGTCCATTTCACACTATCATACCTGGATTTATAACTAAGGATGGAAAACCCTACATTAGTTTTGGTGTTATGGGCGGAGGAATGCAACCTCAAGGGCACGCTCAAATTGTTGTGAACTTGATTGATTTTGGAATGAATCTTCAGGAAGCAGGCGATGCTCCACGAATTCAACACGAGGGTAGTTCTGAGCCAACCGATGAACGAATGACCGATGGTGGAAACGTTTACCTTGAATCGGGTTTTGATTATCAGCAGATAAGAAAACTCTTGGAGAAAGGGCATAAGGTATCGTACAGTTTGGATGGCTATGGCGGTTATCAGGCAATTATGTTCGATGCAAAGAATGGCGTGTACATTGGAGCATCGGAATCAAGAAAGGATGGGCAGGCTGCAGGATACTAAGTTTTTATGTTTACTTTGAATTAGGGTTGACATTTAAAAGTCAACCCTTTTCATTTCATCCCCAATTTTTACCGTTTCGTCTTTAACTTTTTGGAGTAAAATTTGCTATGCATCAAATTTGCATCGTAATGTTAATATTGAATCTAAAATGAAAAAGTTAGTTTTTGTTGCTTTTGTGATACTAGGGTTGGAGGCATTCTCAACCAATGTTTTAACGCAAACAGTTAGAGGTGTTGTTACTGATAAGAACACCAAAATGACATTGCCTGGTGCAAATGTTGTTTTATTGCATTCAGACCCTTTAAGAGGCGCGATGACCGATGAACAGGGACGCTTCAAGTTTGAATCAGTAGAGATTGGACGTATCAGTCTGAAGGTTTCTTTTTTGGGATATAATGATGTTGTTCTTTCCAATCTTAACCTTCAGGTAGGAAAGGAACTAGTATTGAATATTGAATTGGAAGAAATGGCTGTTAATGTTGATGCAGTTGTTGTTACTGCAAGAGCCGATAAATCAACTCCAATGAATAAGTTGTCCACTGTTAGTGCGAGAACCTTTACTGTGGAGGAAACAGAACGTTATGCTGGCAGCAGAAATGATGTGGCCAGAATGGCATCAAACTTTGCTGGTGTAATGGGCGTTGATGATGCTCGAAATGATATTATTATTCGAGGAAATAGCCCAATGGGCTTGCTTTGGCGATTAGATGGTGTTGATATTCCTAACCCAAACCATTGGGGAGCGATTGGTACGACTGGTGGCCCTGTAAACATGCTGAACAATACTTTACTGGAGAATTCCGATTTTATGACCAGCGCATTTGCGCCTGAGTATGGCAATGCAATATCTGGTGTTTTTGATCTAAAAATGCGCAGCGGAAATAATGAGAAGTATGAGTTTTTGGGGCAAGTTGGTTTCAATGGTTTTGAGTTTGGTGCCGAAGGCCCAATTTCAAAAAATAATGGCTCATCATTTTTAATCAATTATAGGTATTCAACTTTGGGTGTATTTGAGAAAATGGGGATGGATATGGGTACTACAGGAATACCATACTATCAGGATTTATCGTTTAAACTGAATTTTCCAAAAACTCCAATAGGTTCAATATCAGTATTTGGACTTGGCGGTATAAGCGATATTGAACTTTGGGATAGCCGCCGTGATACACTTAAAGAGAAAATTGACCTATACGGTGGTGAGGGTTTTGATTTAACTAATGGATCCGACATGGGTGTTATTGGGATTAATAACTCTATCATTCTTGATGAAAATACTTATGTTAAAACATCAGTAGCCTTTATGGCTCATCAATTTCAAACTGTTGTAGACTCAATATCTAAGGATTTTTCTATTAAGTATCCTAATTATAGAAATGATTTTGTTGATAATACTTTATATATAAGTTCCTTTCTAAATAAGCGTTTCAATTCGAAAAATACTGTAAAAGCAGGGTTTTATCTGAAACGACTGGGATTCAATTATGTCGATAGTATGTATGTGGATTCTTTAAACTACTTTATCGATATTCGTAATGACGAAGGCAACACTTGGCTTGTTCAACCCTACTTTCAGTGGCAGTATAAACCAACTAACCAAATTACTGTAAATACAGGGATTCACTATATGCATCTGTTTATGAATAATTCGTGGTCGGTTGAGCCTAGGGTTGGAATGCGTTGGCAGTTTGCTCCAAAGCAAGCCATTAGCGTTGGCTATGGATTGCATAGTCAGGCTGTACCTATTGCAACAGCGTTATCGCGAGTGCGTTTATCCAATGGCTCGTATGAGCAACCCAACAAGGATTTGGATTTAATCAAGAGTCACCACTTTGTGGTTGGTTACGATTGGCGCATCAATCAGTTCTCACGCATCAAAATTGAAACATACTACCAGAGTATATTCGATGCAGCAGTTGATGCTGAGGAATCATCGGCCTACTCAATTCTTAACCAGGGAGCAAACTTTGGCGTGTTTACGCCCGAATATTTGAAGAGTACGGGCACCGGGTATAATTACGGTGTAGAGTTGACGCTGGAACGATTCTTGAATAAAGGCTATTATTTTCTAATCACAGCATCGCTGTTCGATTCTAAGTATAAAGGTAGCGATGATTTAACTCATAACACAGCATTTAGCAGCAACTACGTGGTGAATGGTTTGTTTGGAAAAGAGTTTGTGTTTGGTAATGCCAAGTCGCTCAAATCAATCGGTTTCGACATTAAAACTGTTTACAGTGGAGGAAAGCGGGCTACTCCATGGTATGCTGTTTATAATCCAACCACCCAAAAATACGAGAAAGAGTACTACGATAACCAAGCATTCGATTTGAGGCTCCGCGATTATTTTAAAACTGATTTTAGTATTCGTTTCAAGTTGAATAAATTTGGATTTACTCAGGAGTGGGCGTTAGAAATTACCAATTTGCTCGATAATAAGAACATTTACAGCGAAAAATTTAATACTAAAACAGGCGATGGTTCTTTCACAAATCAACTCGGAAGAATGATAATTCCGCAGTATCGAATTACTTTTTAGTAAATTTGAAGTCTAACTTTTACAAAAATGTCGGTAAATAAACCTTTTGTAAAAAAATACGAGAATAAAGTAATTGCAATAATTGGCGTTATTGCAATTACTTTTGGCGCACCTTTTATTTTTCAAGAGTATAGCTGTGTTTTCTCCCGACAAACAATTTTTGGAATACTTGGTTCGTTAAGTACTACATTGATTATGTGGTTCGGAGTTAAAAGCATTGTTATTTTTCTCTGGCGAAAATTTCCTTGGGAAACGAACCCTGTAAAGCATCTGATTTTAGAAGTACTTTCAATTCTGTTTTACACAGCATTGGTGGGCTCAATATTTTTTATTGTGAACGAAATTTATCCCATTGAGTCGTTCGAGGAGGATATGAGGCTTTCAATTTTTTTTACATTGATGATTACCTTTTTTATCACATCAATTTACGAGGGTTACTTCTTTTTTATGAATTGGAAGGAATCTCGAATTTTAAGTGAAAAATTGGCCAAAGAAAACATTCAAAGTCAGTACGAGACGCTAAAAAGCCAAATAAATCCTCATTTCCTGTTCAATAATTTAAATACTCTTTCTGCTCTTATCGAGGAGAACCCGAAATTGGCGGTTGATTACGTTCAAAAAACTGCCGATTACTACCGCAGTATTCTTAATCTAAAGGACAAGGAGGTGATAACGTTGGGCGAGGAGTTGGACTTAATAAATACCTTCTTTAATTTACAGCACAACAGGTATGGCGATAATTTAAAGTTAATTGTAGATATCGACTCTAGTTTTTATTCAACCTACGTGGCTCCACTTTCGCTTCAAATGCTACTTGAGAATGCCATCAAGCACAATATTATATCGAAGGATAAGCCTTTAACGGTAAAAGTATCAGTTTCCGATGGTTGTATTATTGTAACCAACAATCTGCAACGTAGGGATATGGAGCAGTTATCGAATGGATTTGGCTTGAAGAATATTACCGATAGGTACTCATATCTTTCGTCGCGAAAAGTTGAAATTTCCGAAAATGATTCATACTTTACAGTCTCAATTCCAATTTTAACGATGTAGCATGAGGGTACTTATTGTTGAGGATGAAATTGCGGCTGCACGTAGGCTTTCCAAAATGCTTTTGGAACTTGAACCCAGCGCTCAAATTCTTGGCATAACGGATAGTATTTCTTCTACTGTTGAGTGGTTGCAATCAAATCCCGAACCCGATCTTATTCTGCTCGATATTCATCTTGCCGACGGTGTGAGCTTCAAAATTTTCAATCAGGTAAAGGTGAAATGCCCAATAATATTTACCACCGCATTTGACCAGTACGCCATTCAAGCGTTTAAGTTGAATAGTGTCGATTATCTTTTAAAACCAATAAATCAGGAAGATTTAAAGTTTAGTTTTAATAAGTTCAAGGAAAAGCAAAGTCCAAGCAATAACTTCGATTTTGATAAAATACTTGCAGAGATACGCAAACCTCATCAGGAGTATCAGCAGCGTTTTGTGGTTCAGTTTGCCGATAAATTAAAGGCCATTGAAATTGATTCTGTTGCTTACTTTATAGCAATGGAGAAATCGGTCTTCCTTGTGAGTGCCGATAATCATCGGTATGCTGTTGATTATACAATGGAGAAGCTTGAAACGGTACTGAATCCAAAGAGTTTTTTCAGGGTTAACCGTAAGTTTATTGTAAGTTTCAAAGCAATAAAGAATATGTACTTTTACTCAAAATCGAGAGTTAAGTTGGAGCTAAATCCTCCGGTCGATTCTGAAGTTATTGTTAGCACAGAGCGTTCATCGGACTTTAAGGAGTGGTTAAATCAGTAGATATGTTGTTGATATTTAGTAATTTTTACTAAAATAAGACCTTAGTGAAACATAATTCATTTAATTTCTTTCTTATAACTTTATAACTTAAAAACATGGAAAGAGTAGCCGCCGTTTTTGGAAGTACAGGTTTAATAGGAAACCAACTTCTTCAGTTACTTTCGGACAATAAAAACTATATAAAGGTTCTTGCCTATATGCGCAAACCAGCAAGTAACCTGCCAGTTAAGGTTAGTGCGGTTGAACTTACCAACGCTTTTGCTCTACCAGCCGACGTTGATGATGTGTATGTTTGCATTGGAACCACAATGAAGAAAGCAGGCAGCAAGGAGGCTTTCCTAAAGGTCGATTTTGAGTTGGTGCAAACAATTGCTCAACGAGCAAAGGCTGCTGGTGCAAAACGTTTATTGGTGGTGAGTTCAATTGGTGCTAATGCCGAATCGTCGAACTTTTACCTGCGCACAAAGGGACAAATGGAGGAGGCTGTGAAACAGTATGGATTTACACTTTGTGGAATTGTGCGCCCATCGCTGCTCTTGGGCAAAAGGGATGAGTTTAGATTTGGCGAAAAGGTTGGGGTATTCTTTTATAAGGTATTTGGTTTTATATTTGTTGGCCCTTTACGCAAGTATAAGGGAATTTATGCTGTTGATGTTGCAAAAAGTATGGTGATGCTTGCGCTATCATCCTCGGGAACAATAACAGTGGAGTCCAACGTTTTAAAACAAATGGCCGATGTTTACAAATCCTAATTTGAACGAGTACTTTTACTGGTTGGTGAATAACCGCCAGAGCGATAGGGGTTATTTGCCCGAACCAATAAGCCGCGAGAAAATAAGTAGAATTTTGGAGGCTGCCCGTGTGGCGCCTTCGGCTTGTAATGCGCAACCCTGGAAGTTTGTTGTTGTTGATGAGCCTGAACTAAAGAATAAACTTGCCGATGCTGCTGCAAGCAAAGTTTTAGGTATAAACCATTTTACCAAGCAGGCACCAGTTCACATAGCAATAGTAATGGAGGGAGCCAACTTCAACTCAAAGTTTGGAAGTTTAGTGAAGGGTAAAACCTTGCCACTTATTGATATTGGAATTGTGGCGGAGCATATTTGCCTTGCGGCAAAAGCCGAAGGACTAGGAAGTTGTATGCTGGGCTGGTTCGACGAGTCGGCTGTGAAAAAACTGCTCGATATTCCAAAATCTAAACGTGTACCGCTAATTATTACTATGGGATATCCACAAACAGAGGAGATTCGCGAGAAGAAGCGTAAGACAGTTAATGAGGTAGTGAGTTTCAATAAGTACTAATCTTAAAAAGAAATAGAAAAGCGGTTTTTAACCACAAAGTCTCCCTAAGGATGCTCAAAGGACACAAAGTATTTTACTTGAAAAATGCCTTTGTGTCCTTTGTGAATTACATTGAGTCCTTTGTGGTTTTATCTTTTTATTTAAAACGCAACATTCAACCTTACAAAAATATTTCGTCCAGGCTCAACGCTTATACTACCACGGTTTGTGGCTAGGTGATTGGTGTACTTCCTGTCGGTAATATTATCAACCCCAGCAAAAAGTTGCATCTTCGCAAAGCCCAGGTTTATTTTTGATGAGTTGACAGACATATCGTAACGCATATATCCGCCAGTTTCATCCTCGCCTGCGGCAACTTTATCCTGTTTATTTGCTCCTACAGCTGCAAATTCAATTGCGCCAAGTTTTGGGTAGCTGTAACGTAATCCCAATCGGCCATTCATTGGTGGAATTTGGGGTAGGTTGGTATCGGTGCTGGTATCCTCGCCACGAACGTAGGCTCCAGAACCAAACACTACAAATCCTTTGTGGAAGTTGTACTGGAATCCAAAATCAATCCCATAAAGGAATGCCTTGCTAACGTTAGCGTTGATTAATGCAGGAACTGTATTGGTCACGCCCGATGCTAGGGTGTAGGTAAACTCGCCAGGAGTTTCAACAATCATATTCGATAGCCAGTTGGTGAATGCGCCAACCTGTAAGTTGAATTTGGGTTTCCAAATTTTCAAACCAAAATCGGCAGAATAGCCACTTTCGGGTTTTAGTTCAGGGTCGCCTAGTCGAACCGAGTTGCCAAGGTCGATATACTTGAATCGCTCCTCCAGCGATGGTGCTCTGAACGAGCGCGAGAAGTTTGCTGATAAATCAATATCATCAACTAATCTATAAATTGCGCCAGCATTGGCACTCCACGATATGCCGTTTTCTGTTCCTTCCTCAAAAACTAAACGTTGAGTTGCAGGAGTGTTATTAATTGTCCCGTTTGTAATGATATAATCAACATCGTAAACAGAATCATTCTTAACGTAAACCCCATCAATTCGTCCGCCAAGAATAAGGGTCAAATTATCGTCCATCAGTTTAGCCTCATCCTGTACAAATAAACCTGCGCTGGTGAACATTGAACTGGGTATTGGTGTTTCTCCTCTTACAAGGTAATTTGTTACAAGCAATGTTCCTGAAGGGTTGAATACTTCAACAGTAATATTCTTTTTGCGCTCGGTGTTTAACCAACGTGCCCAAGCATCAATCCCTACAATTAATGTGTTTTTATCGCTTAAATTCCAGTTGCTTTGAATTTGCGCCCCGTGAGTTTGGTGCTCGCCAATAGGAGTGAAGAGTGTAGGCGTTTGACGCTGAGTATTTCCATTAGGAAGGGTTGTATTGGTTACTGTGTTGGGGTACATCTCCACATCGCGCTTAATAAACTGGTTGAAATAGCTGAATTTTAAGGATTGTAATTTGTCCGAGATATCGGTTATTTCATAATTTACAGCAATTAATTGTCGATAAATGTTAGAGTAGGTTGCAGTTGCTGGGCCTGGAAATGCACTCCCACCAGGAATACCAACATCGGTTGAACCATTGCGCTGGTATTGAACTTTAAAAGTGTTGTTGCGGGAAGGTTTTACTCCAACTTTTGCTGAGAAATTGTTTGTGGTGAACTGGCTATTTGGTAGAATTCCATCGGGTGTTCTAATATCATCGGCAGTGTTGAATGTTCCACCAACGCGGGCGTACCAACTCTTAGAGCCAGCGTTAATATCGATATGCTCATTGAAATTACTATTTGCCGATGCGAAACCCGAAATCACATTGCCCGATATG
>WBUV01000373.1 GCA_008933525.1 Bacteroidales bacterium
ATTTAACATAATCTAACAATATGCGGTAATCATCAGAAGTTAAAAATCTAGAATTTGGATTTTTTCTAATAAATAAAGAGCAATCCTTAATAAATTGCTCTTCGGAACGAGTAAGACGTAAAGTTACAATATTAAAGAATCCTAAGTCAATTTTATCCATAAATGAATACAACAATAATTTTTGTTGCGACATCAATTTATTTAAATTACCAAAAATAGAAAGAAAAGAGATGTTCAACAATGTAATAAAGAAAGAAGACCCTTTTACAGAGATTCTATATAAATTATATAAAAAAGTTAATAAACTAATCAAAAAAAGAAGAGTTATTAACGGAAAAACATCAATATTTTTAATATTGATCATAAGTAAAGCAAGATCGAAAGTATAAACTCCAACCTTAGAATCCGTACCATGAAGATACGTGAAAAAATGTAATCCTGAATACAGGAAAACAAGGCAACACAATGCATAATTAATATAAGGCATAAAATGTTTAAATAAAGCAAATATTTTTTGTAAAAGCATTTTTAATTTTAATAATTAGATATGTAATCCCAAGGGGAAGCAGTATCAAAATTTCTAAATTCTTGAACGAGTGATACTGGGTGATAAACTATACTATTTAACCGTTCGTTATAGTATAGTTCCAAAAAACCGGATAAAGGAAAATCTTTACGCAAAGGATGTCCTTGAAAACCGTAATCGGTCAATATACGTCGCAAATCTGGATGACCATCAAAATGGATACCGTACATATCCCATATTTCACGCTCATACCAAGAAACACAACTATGTATAGCAACCATAGATGGAACTTTTTCAAGTTCATTAGTAGAACAGGATAAAAAAACTCGTAAACCGTTAGATAAAGATAATAAATTATAGTAAAGAAAAAAACGATCTCTTTTAGAAGGAAAATCAGAACCTACAGCATCAACACATAATTTAAACTGGGAATTCATATCCAATAATAAAAATAAACCCACTTTTTGCATATAAACACGATGCGTAGTTAAATAATAATGACTGACATTATTAGAGTAAGAATGAGAAGTTAAATATTTTTTATCACGCTGCATAATATAGAAAATATACTTAGATATAGAATGTAATAAATAAGATTGAAAAAAAGTCATTTATTTATAATTAAATTAAAAGCGGAAGAAGGACTCGCACCTTCATCTTCAGGTCATGAGCCTGGTGATCTATCTTTAATCTATTCCGCCAATTAAATTCCTAGGCGAAGAGGAGAGTAGGATTCGAACCTACGTATAAATTGCGTTCAAAGCAATCGCCTTAGACCGCTCGACCATCTCCCCGGTCAATAATATTTAGGCGATAAGACCCAATTCGGAATGTTATGAGTAATAAAAGTATAAAAATAAAAATTAAAATAAAAAAGATAATGATACAAAAATACCTAAAAAAGAAAAAAAAATAATTGTTCCAGCCGCACGTTCCCGTACGGCTACCTTGTTACGACTTAACTTCAATCATTGATAATGCATTGGCATACAGAGCACAACATAGTAAAAGCATAAAAATAAGCAAACTTAAATTTATGCTAAAAAAAACGAGGTGATGTACACCTACTAGCACTACTAACTTTTGAAGCTTGACGGGCGGTGTGTACAAGAGTAGAAAACAATTCACGTAGCGTACTATTCTACGATTACTAGTGATTCCTACTTCAAGTTCTCGAGTTACAGAGAACTATCCGAACTAAGACAACTTTTTTGATTTACACAAATTCACACTTCTGTATCTTATTGTAGTTGCCATTGTAGCACATGTGTAGCCCAGTTCATAAGGGTCATAATGACTTGACGTGATCCCCACCTTCCTCCAACATTATGTTGATAGTTTCCTTACAGATCAATTTATTAAATCGTAAAGTAAGAATAAGGGTTACGCCCGTTAATCGGAGTTAACCTAACGTTTCACAACACGGGCTTACGACAGCCATGCAACACCTGTTTCTAGAAATCAAAAAATATTTTATTTATACGTAAAAAACAAATAAAATAATTAATGAAATTTAAAAATTATTTTTATGTTATATGACATAAAATGATAGATTACTTTGCAGCAATATAAAAAAAAGCAAATACTTTTTTAAACTATACTATCATCTCTAGAATGACAAGAACTGGTAAGTTTTCACGCGGTGTATCGAATTAAACCACATGCTCCACCACTTGTAACTACTCTCCGTCAGGTTGTTTAAGTTTTAAGCTTGCGCTCGTAGTCCCCAGGCGGAGTGTTTACGCGTTTGCTTGGGACCCAATAAAATGGGCCTAACACTCATAGTTGATAGCATGGACTACCAGGGTACCTAATCCTGTTTGATACCCATGCCTTAGTGCCTCAGCGTCGATTTTTAGTAAGAATAATGTTTTGACCTGCGAACGTTCCCTCAAACCTCTGACAGATTTCAACCTTAGTATTTGAAGTTCCATACAGACTCTACTAAAATCCAAGTATATCAGTACGTTTTTTTGACAATAAATATTGCCTTTTAGCAAAAACATGATACACAGCCTACGCACCCTTAACGCCCAGTCATGAGGAGTAACACTAGCACCACCCGTATTACCGCGGCGGCTGGCACGAGAATTAGCCGGTGCTAAAAAAAGTTAACTTATAAATCATTATTAATCAAAGCAACCCTTGATTTTACAGCTAAGCCTTCATCATCAATGTAAACGTCACTGGGTCGAGCGTGAGCTCATTGCCCAAAATTCTCCACTGCTGTTTCCAAACGGAAAAAGGGCCTTGTCTCAGTCCCCTTGTGGTCGAACAACCTCTCAGTCCAACTAAGCATGTCTGGCTTGGTAGGCCATTACCCCACCAACAACCTAATACTCTATATGTTAATCCGACAGCAGTGACAATACACATAGTAATTAAAGCTACGCTTTAATTACTCGTTAATGTTTCACCTTTAGGAATTAATGACACTGTCAATGATTCCTGCCATCAGGCATAATTCATATATGCTATTCACCTGTTTGCCATGCAATTATAAAAACTGCATACGACTAGCATGTGTTAAGATGCGCTTACAAAAGCATTCACTCCGAGATACAACAAATCCCATGAATAAAAACTAATACACAATTAAATATGCAAAATAATAATCCTAAAAAAAGGTTGATAAAGGACTTGAACCTTTAACATTATGATTAACAGTCATACGCTCTACCAAGTTGAGCTAATCAACCAAATATGTAAATATAAAATGATATGTAACGATATTAATAAAATAGAAAAAGGGACAAAATATTCTCGAACAATTAGTATCAATTAGCTAAATAGATTACTCTACTTACACACTTGACCTATCAAAGTGATAGTCTATCACCGTTCTCATAGAGAATTAGTTATGTGAGCTTCTCACTTAGTGTAATTCAGTGATTATCTCGACGCGTGTAGCTACCCGACTATGCTACAGGAAATAACAATCGGTACACAATTGACGCGCTTATTCCATTCCTTTCGTACTAGATGTAAGTCATAATACTTCTCTAAACTAATAGTAGATAGGGACGAACTGTTTCACAACGTTCTGAACCCAGCTCACGTACCACTTTCATTAGCGAACAGCTAAACCCTTG
The DNA here is from genome assembly GCA_008933525.1 of Bacteroidales bacterium. Classification (GTDB taxonomy): domain Bacteria; phylum Bacteroidota; class Bacteroidia; order Bacteroidales; family Tenuifilaceae; genus SB25. Next base: position 3,619 of record WBUV01000373.1, read on the forward strand.
GAGCCGCTTTCAGTTCCAGGATGTGATGAGCCGACATCGAGGTGCCAAAC
>WBUV01000374.1 GCA_008933525.1 Bacteroidales bacterium
GTTTGATGTACGACCAAATGATTCAATGCAACATGATGATTGCACAAATGGACAGCATTGAAAAAGTTTTTAATAATATGCAAATACTTCGATTTAATCATCGGGTAATGCATAGTAAATAATTTTGATGATATAAATCAATGATTTTAAAATGCTTAAAGATTTAATATTATGAGAAAAATTGTAATTTTCCTTCTACTTGCAATCATGGTTTTAGCAGGGGTATCGTCATGTGCAAGTACATCACACACCAGTCAAAGTCCTAAAAATGGGCAGCACAGCGGTGGCTGTCATTAATTAACAAAACTATAATTAACCTATAAATAAATTAAAAACATAATATCATGAACACAATAAAAATACTAGCAATTTCACTAATTGCATTATTTATTAACAATAACATTGCTGCTCAAACTCACGACCATAGCCAGCACCAAGCAACAAAAACCGAAAGTTTTAAAGTAGCAGGCAATTGTGATATGTGTAAAACACGTATCGAAAAGGCGGCAAAGGTTGAAGGTGTTACTAAAGCAAGTTGGGACTCTGAGAAACAACTTCTAACAGTGATGTATAATCCAGAGAAGATTAAAACTGATGATATCCAAAAAAAGGTTGCTGAGGTTGGGCATGATACAGAGAAGTTTAAGGCCGATGATAAGGTGTATAATAAACTCCCCAGTTGCTGCAAATATCAAAGAAATTAGCCAATTACCCTATATGACAGTTAGCCAATTTTAATTGGCTAATTGTCTCATTGTACCATTAACACATTGAATTCATGTTTAATCGACTAGTCAAATACTTTCTCGAAAATAGGCTGGTTACATTTCTATTCCTCATTGCCTTTGTGGTTTTTGGGATAGTGTACACCCCTTTCAATTGGCATACAGGAGTTCTACCACGTGACCCAATTCCTGTTGATGCTATTCCCGATATTGGCGACAACCAGCAGATTGTTGCCACAGAATGGATGGGTCGCTCACCAAAAGATATCCAAGACCAAGTTACTTATCCGCTAACTACAGCATTGTTAGGTATTCCGGGAGTAAGTACTGTGCGTAGCACCTCAATGTTTGGAATGTCATTTATCTATGTAATATTTAAAGATGATGTTGAATTCTACTGGAGTCGTTCACGAATCCTCGAAAAGTTAAATTCGCTTCCTTCGGGTACACTTCCCGAGGGAGTTACTCCAACGCTTGGCCCCGATGCAACTGCTTTAGGTCAGATATATTGGTACACTCTCGAAGGGCGAGACCTGAAAACAGGTAAACCTAGCGGTGGCTGGAGTCCACAGGAACTAAGAACCATACAGGATTTCTATGTGAAGTATGGTCTCTCCACTGCCGAGGGTGTTTCAGAGGTTGCTTCGGTTGGTGGTTTTATTAAGGAGTATCAAGTTGATATTAACCCTGAGGCCCTTAAGGCATTCAACGTTTCGGTAATGGATGTTATGAATGCAGTCCGTAAGAGTAACCTCGATATTGGGGCGGAAACAGTTGAGTTGAACAACGTTGAGTACATTATAAGGGGTTTAGGATATGTTAAAAGCCTCGATGATTTAGAGACCTCTGTTATTGCGGTACGCAATAATGTTCCTGTGCGAATTAAGGATGTTGCACACACCTCGTTTGGTCCCGCAACCCGTAGAGGTGGATTGGATAAATCGGGCTCCGAGGCGGTTGGCGCTGTGGTTGTTGCTCGCTACGGTTCAAACCCGATGGAGGTAATCAACAACGTAAAGGATAAGATAAAGGAGATTGAAGCAGGTTTACCACAGAAAACGCTATCCGATGGAACAGTATCAAAGGTTACTATAGTTCCCTTTTACGATAGAACAGGCTTAATAAAGGAGACTATTGGCACACTTGAGTCTGCGCTATCGCACGAAATACTTATCAGCATAATTGTAATCATCGTTCTTGTGCTCAATCTCAGAGCATCTTTAATTGTTGCGGGGCTACTACCGATTGGCGTGCTAATGACCTTCATTCTAATGCACTTCTTCGGGGTCGATGCCAACATTGTTGCTCTTTCAGGTATCGCCATTGCCATTGGTGTAATGGTTGATATTGGCATTGTGGATGTGGAAAATATCCTGCGGCATCTGGAGATGCCCGAGAACCATGGCATAAGGGGCAAGCAACTAATGAAGGTTATTTATGAAGCTACAACCGAGGTTCGAGATGCTGTTGTTACCTCAATGGCAACAACCATTGTAAGTTTTCTTCCAATTTTTGCAATGCAAGCAGCTGAAGGCAAGCTATTTCATCCCTTGGCTTTTACCAAAACATTTGCTTTAATATCTGCATTTATACTAGGTATTGTAGTGCTACCCACTTTGGTGCATATCTTCTTTAATATTCGGTTTGATACAAAGAAAATTCGCAAGTACTTTAACGGTGCTTTAATTGCTGGAGGTATCATATTAATTGCATTCTGGCAATCGTGGACTGCACTTGCCCTAATTGCTGTGGGTGTTAATAATCTTTTAGAGCATCGTTGGAGTGAAAAGCGAAAGGAGTTTCCTAATTATATCAATATTGCCATTACAGTTCTGGTTGCCGTTTACTATTTATCAATAGAGTGGCTTCCTTTGGGAGCGCATAATAGTGTACTGGTTAATTTCCTCTTCGTTGCTGGAATAGTTTCGGTAATACTTTCGGTGCTTATGCTAATGGTTCACTACTACGAACCAATTCTGCGATGGGGTTTACGCAACAAATGGAAGTTCTTACTACTTCCTGCTTTTACACTATTCTTTGGATTTTTAGTATGGCAAGGTTTTGATAGGGTATTTGGTTTTGCGGCATCAGGCATTGAAAAACTAGGCTGGAATAGTTTTAGGCAAACATCGGCTTGGCAGGGTGCAATTAAAACATTCCCGGGCACAGGAAAGGAGTTTATGCCTTCGCTGAACGAGGGTTCGTTCCTGCTTATGCCCACAAGCATGCCTCACTCAAGCATCGAGAAAAACCTCGAATATATTGAACTGCTCGATAAACGACTATCTGCAATACCTGAGGTAGAAGTAGCTGTTGGTAAGTGGGGGCGTGTAAACTCAGCACTCGACCCTGCCCCTGTGCAGATGTTTGAGAATACTATCAACTACCGTTCTGAGTACATCCTCGATGAGAATGGACATAGAATGCAGTTTAAGATTGACAGAGAGGGGGCATATCTACTTAAGAATGGAGGTGCCTATAATCCGAATAAAGAGCCCTATAGAGTTATACCTGCCGATAGCCTTATCCCCCATGAGGGTGGCGATTACTTCCGCCAGTGGCGGTCGCACATTAAGAAGCCCAACGATATATGGAATGAGATAGTTAAGGTTACCAATATTCCCGGGTTAACAAGTGCACCAAAGCTACAGCCTATAGAAACTCGATTGGTGATGCTTTCCACAGGAATGCGTGCTCCAATGGGCTTAAAGGTTTATGGTCCAGATTTGGCAACCATTGAGGAAGCCGGAATGATGTTCGAAAAAGCGTTAAAGGATGTCCACTCCGTAAAGGCTTCATCGGTATTTTACGATAGAGCCGTTGGTGCTCCATACATTGAGATTAAACTGAACCGCGAAGCAATGGCAAGGTATGGGATGAGCGTAAGCGATGTTCAGGAAATCATTCAGGTTGCTGTTGGAGGTATGG
>WBUV01000375.1 GCA_008933525.1 Bacteroidales bacterium
CATGCAAGAGGTCAGGGGTTCGACTCCCCTTACCTCCACGGAGAAGGTTCGAGAGTATCGAGCCTTTTTTATTTGGTCCAAAGTAAGCTTCATGAAAAATATTTCTCATGCTTACTATTCTGGCAGCTAGTTATGGTTATAAGTATTAGCCCTGTTGGCGAAAAGGCTAGAGCGTCCCGAAGGAATCGGGAAGGCAAGGGGTTCGACTCCCCCTTACCTCCACGGAAAAGGTTCGAGAGTCTCGAGCCTTTTTTATTAGGTCCATAGTAAGCTTCATAAAAAATATTTCTCATGCTTACTATTCTGACAGTTAGTTATGGTTATAAGTATTAGCCCTGTTGACGAAAAGGCTAGAGCGTCCCGAAGGAATCGGGAAGGTCAGGGGTTCGACTCCCCTCACCTCCACGGAGAAGGTTCGAGAGTATCGAGCCTTTTTATTTTAAAATCACTGTGCTTTATTTTTTTTCAGTGCATCTTCTGTTGCATACTTTAGCATATTGTACGACCATGTTGCCCCTGTTATCACATCAACTCCATCAATATCTTGAGATTTTATAAGGCTTTCGGGATATTTGATTACTCCTTGCCAATCATTGCGGCATTGCTCTATATAAAGTTGATTTCCAGCGTAGTGCTTTTCATAGTTATTGTCGAAAATTTCGTGTGAGGTAGAATCAATAATTTTAAAATCAACAGTTACTATTTTCCCATTTTCTATGGAAATACTTACTTGTCCCCAAAAGTTCTCTTCGTTATATATTGCTTTTGATTTTCCGAAATAAACTCCATCAGGATACTTTTTTTGATTTTCGCAGCTAAGCAACGTAACGAATAATAATATTAGAGCAATCAATGTTAAGTTTTTCATGATATTTTGAGTGTTAAATGATATTTATAATCAAATGATACTTTAGAGTAGCTTATACCCTATGGCAAAATCAAAAAAATTGCTTTTTAACATGGGTATTGTATCAGATTAATTTTCATGTATTTTTGCAGGCTAATTTTAATAATTAAATAGATGAATAACAAGATTGCAAATCCTGCTGTTGTTGGGTTAGCCGGCTTTGGATTAACCACATTACTATTACAAATTCACAACCTCGGATTAATGGGGTTAGGACCTGTTGTTGCCATGGGATTTATTTTTGGAGGTTTAGCTCAGATGATTGCTGGCTTCAACGAGCAAAAGATGGGTAATAATTTTGGATACAGCGCTTTTGTTGCTTATGGAGCGTTCTGGATTGGGCTGGGTATTATTTTTATCCTTAACCATTTTGGCATTTATGCTTCAAATGGCACCGATGTAGGGTATTATCTTTTAGCGTGGACATTCTACACATTAATTATGTTAATTGCGTCGTTGTGGGTGCACATGGCGATGTTTGTAACATTTGCTCTACTTTTTGTTGGTTTTATTCTGCTTGATTTATCGCATTTTGGTTTTCCTCAGTTACAGAAACTTGCTGCTGTTGAGTTAATTTTCTGTGCATTGGCTGCTTGGTACATGATGGCCGGAATTATTATTAACGATTTGGCAGGAAAGACAATTTTACCGATGGGCAAAAAATTGATGGGGAACTAATTCTTTCTGAACAATAAAATGAAAGGTATGGATAACTCCATACCTTTTTTCGTTTAAAACTTATACTTACTAATTAAAAATTCCATTTTAAACCTATTGTTGGATTAACCATAAACCCTTCGTTTCCTCCAAAGTTATTACTTATTTCAACTTCACCTCCAATGGAGAAATTTTTGGTGACATTATACCATAGTTGTGGTTCCGAAAGAAATACAAAGGAGGTTTCGTTTGTTCCGAAAACATTATCCTCTTTCCAAAAATCGGCAAAGCCTGAGAATGTAAACTTGCCTTTTAGCATTTGGATGCCCCATACTCCTGTAATCTGAAATGTTGCATTGTGCTTATCCTTAATGTATTTGTAAAGACCTTGAATGGTAAATACTCTAGTAAAATCAGGATTATTCCAAGTGTATTGTGCACCAATGAGCCAAGCATCGTTTAGCGATGTTCCTCCATCGTATTCAACTTGAATGGCAAAAGGAGCATCCCAAAATTTTAAGGCTCTCGATACCTCCATGTATGCAAAAGATACTGTATTGCCCTTGTTTTTATCATAGTTGAAATCTATAAAGAAGAATGAACTGCCCCAATTGTCGGCTTTAAACATTGTTGTTGTGCTGGTGAGCAATTGTCGGTTTTTCCCAAAATCGTAATGTAATTGAATGTTTTGAGATCTGACCGTGTAAGGCAATTGGGTAATTATTGAAAGCAGTATTAATACTCTCAATACGTTAAAGCACTTATTTTTAAATGATTTCAATGTTTTTTGATTTCTTTAGCAAGTTGGTGTAATTACTTGTTATTGGCAATAGTTAGTAAGCCTGACATGGGTGATATTTATCACTAAAAAAGGCCATCCATTATGGATGACCTTTGGAGCGGAAAACGGGATTCGAACCCGCGACCCTCAGCTTGGGAAGCTGATGCTCTACCAACTGAGCTACTTCCGCATTTTCTCTGTAAAAATATAGATTTTCTAGTATTTGATTACATCATGCTACGAAAAAATACCAATTGGGTCTAGAATACTACTGATTAGATTGCGCTTTGCTTTATTCGAGGATGCGTTATTTAGAGTAATAACTGGAATTGGCGATTCATTAATAATATGATGCGCAAAAGCCCCCAAATAGTTATCTATACCGCTTTCTCTGTGGGTCATAATAATTATTGAATCGCAATTAATCTCGGTTGAATAATCTAGGATTGCTCTGTACGCAAAATCTTCATCCTTCCGAAGTATTTTTACAGAGTAATCAATATGATTTTCTTGATACAAGCGGGCGTATTTATTAATCTTCTCTTGAACTCTACTCTCCTCCTGTTCAATATCCCCAAAAACAACGGAAACAATGTTTATTTTTGCATTGTGTTGTAATGCAAGCGATATGGAGTTGAATAGTTTCAAACGACAGTCGTTTGCTAAATCCAGAGGAACGAGAATGTTCTTGAACTTTGTTTCAGTGACCTTTTTAACGGTAATTACAGGCTGTTTTGCCATAATAATTACGTTAGAAAGTGTTGAGCCCAACCTTATTTCGCCAGGGTTTCCAGGAATATTGTCGACCATTAAGATGTAGCGTACAAGATTTTCGTCGGCGTACTCCACTATTTTTTCGTGGCGTTTGCCTTGCAAAACCTTATATACAGTTTTTTGGTCGAGTTGAAATTTTCGCGATACCTCTATTAGTTTGTTAAATGCATCGTTAGTAAGTTTTTCGGGCTTAATATCCTCCAGCCACCAATCGCGTAAGTCCAGTACATGAAGCAAGTGAATTTCTCCGTTGATTATAGGTGCAAGTTGCTTTGCGTAGGTTAATGCAAGATGATATTGGTCTCCAAAGTCGACTGGAACTAGTAGTATATTTTTTTTAGTTGACATTTTATTTGTTATGATTTATTCCTTCAAAGTTAACATTGATGCTTCAAAAAAGTTTCACAAGAACTGTTAATCGTCATTAAAACTAATGTTTAATCCTTGATTTTTGCCGTTAAAAATTCCCTGTTCAACTTAGCAATTGTGCTTATAGATATTCCTTTCGGACACTCGGCCTCGCAAGCG
>WBUV01000376.1 GCA_008933525.1 Bacteroidales bacterium
CTGTAGGATTTTCTGGCCAAGGGAAATTATTATAAACAATAGTGTTTGAATAACGATAATCACTTTTCAATCTACCACAAACAACCTTTACCCAAGCCATGTGCATTTCTGACATTAGAATGCCAAAATGATAAAGTTTTGCATTTGGAACAATTTGAATTGTATTGCTTGCGATTACATTTTTATCAATAAAACCGATTGGTATATATTTTCTTTTTTCAGATGAAACCTCAGGTATTGCCAAATAATTTGATTGAGGTTGAGAGATTTGAACAAATAAAGTAGGTGTATCTGCTTTTTTGCGAGTTAATTCAGCTTTACTTTCAAGTCTTGATTTTTTGACTGACTCTACTCGTTTTTTTACTTCTGGTAATTGATTTAATTGGAATGGTTCAATATCTTTTAACCATAAACAATGTCTAAATTTGCATTGAATAAAATCGTCACCCCCCATATATGGTCTTATCCAAATCGCCGCTTTGGGTTCTTTTTTTAAGAATTCGTCTTTTTGTAATTCATCATCAAAAAGAAAATGGCCTCCATCAGTAGGCTTATTTCCCCAAATCATTTTAGGAACGTTATTTATTGGTTCAGTTCTATTTAAAATAATTATATCAGAGCTGTCTACTAAATATGAGTTGATATTCTTAGTCTTAATTTCGTGGGGATTCCCTTTTAGGTCTTCATAAACGAAGAGCCGTTTATCTGAAATATCAAAATTAGAAAATCCAATAATAACTACATGGACAGCAGCATTACTCTTTGCTTCGTTACCCCACTTAAAGGTTCGATGTGCAAAGTGAATTTTAATTTTGTATTTAGTGAAAAGTTGATTCCAGAGAAGGCCAGCCTGTTCACCCTGTGCAATTGAACTTGTACTTACAAATGCGCATTTAATTTTTAGGTTATTATGTGGTAAGTATTGTGCCGCTTTCATATACCAAGCGCTAACATAATCAAGAACACCAATTGCTTTAATTCCTTCAAACACCTTTTGTATATCTTTCTTTTGTTCCGCATTTTGATAATGGTGTCCAAGAAATGGTGGATTTCCAAGAATAAAGGAAAGGTCTTTTTTAGAAACGATATCTTCCCATTCTAATTGCAAAGCGTTACCATGTACAATTTTAGCAGCTTTCTTCAAAGGTAAACGGGCGAAATACTGACCAAACTCGTGGCTGATTATCATATTCATTTGGTGGTCAATCAGCCACATTGCCACTTCGGCTATACGTGCAGGAAATTCCTCGTACTCTATTCCGTAAAATTGGTCAACATTAAGCCAAATAATGTTTCCTATATCGGTTACCCGTTGGCCTGTTTTGTGCAACTCCCTCAGTATCTCCAATTCCAGCAAGCGTAACTCACGGTAGGTTATAACTAGGAAGTTTCCGCATCCGCAAGCGGGGTCTAAAAATTTAAGCGAGCTTAGCTTCTTGTGGAATTCGGGTAATTTGTTCTTGTTACCCTTAACACTTTCGAACTCACGCCAAAGGTCATCGAGGAAAAGCGGCTTAATAAGTTTTAGTATGTTGGTTTCGCTGGTGTAATGTGCGCCTAAGTTCCTCCTTTCGATTGGGTTCATCACGCCCTGAAACATTGAGCCAAAAATAGCAGGCGAAATTTCACTCCAATCAATGTAACAGCAATTCAGCAAAGCCTCTCGCATTTTTCTGTCGAAGCTTGCCATTGGCAGTATTTCCTCAAAGAGTTTTCCGTTTACGTATGGGAATTCTGCAAGTTGTTCGTCGAGGTTTTTAAAGCGTTTCTCTGTGGGTGTGTTTAGCACCTGAAAGAGTTCCTGAAGCTTGGCTGCAAGGTCGCTTCCGTCTTCACTTGTGCGTTGTTCAATATAATCTTGAAATTGCTGTTTATTGAAGATGTTTGTGTCCTCGGCAAACAGAATAAATAGAATGCGAACCAAGTAAACCTCCAGCGGATGTCCAGTGTATCCAATATCCTTTAGGCTGTCGTGCAGTTTTGCCATCAATACAGCAGCCTTAATGTTTGCGGGGTCTTGTTCCTTGTAAACTTTCTTTTGGTAGCCTGATATGTGTCCGAAATGCTGAACGTTATTTACAAGTTCATTGAGTTTAAATTCAATGTGTTTATCCTCTTCGAGGTCGTATAGTCGGAAGTTTTCGAAGTCCGATACAAGAATGTATTTTGGTAGTTCATGCTGCTTTAGTCCGTGAGTGTATTCAATGGCCTGTTGATATGCTTTGTCGAGGTTTTTGCCTAGACTTTTCATTTCAATTAGTATCATTCCTTTCCAGAGCAAATCGATATAGCCGTCCTTTTCGTCCAGTTTCTTTACTTTATGCTCAAAGGTTGCAACCCTCTTGCTGCTTATTCCAAAAACATTGAAAAACTCCACTAAGAAAGGTTTTGCATCGGCTTCTTCATTTGAGGTGTTAGCCCACTCTTTCGAAAAATTTAAAGCTCTATCTTTTATTTCGTTCCAGCTTAATGCCATTGTATTCTATATTATGCTGCAATTTATATAAAAACAGTGTTTTTTTATTCTTACTCACAAAATTCTCCATTTTCTGAATTACACCAATGTTTTCCCTCTTGTATAATTCGACCCAAATCTATATCGACTTTTAATCTAATATTATCAGGATTGTTAAGGGCATCAAGTTTCTCAGTGATGAGAAAAAAATCTCCAAAAATTGAGTCACAATAATAACAGCCATGAGAAAGGTAACTGTCCTGAACCGTTTTGCTATACCTTTTTTTCAATAGGCCAACTTTCAAATGTTTTCCATCCTCAGAGTTCAAAAATTTTTTGACAGCGTCATAAACTTCAGGCTCTTTATCAATACCATCACTATCCCATAAAGAGTTAAAAACATAAGCGTTTTGATTGCAAACTGTTAGTAAGTTTTGTTCTGTAGTAAAACAGTGCTGAGGGGCATTACATTTCCAGCAACTTGTTTCGAAGAATACAATTGTTACCTCTTGCTTAGGTTTAATCCTAATGTTCTCACAATATTTTAATTTTCGCTTTAGTAAGTTGCCAACTAAAGACTTTAAAGGTATCTGCTTTTGCTTTAATTGTGCTATTATGTTTGAGTTGTCGTCTTTAAATATCTTGAATGCAGGAATTTCTTTGTTTGCCACTAGTGTTTCATCATATTCTCTTAATTCTTTTGGAGCCCTTTTGAAAAACCAACAACCTCTAACATTTGACTCTTTATACCTGTCCTGTCTAAATTTGGTTTCCTCGAAGGTCTGCTTACTCCATTGAACTTCAAAAGCAATTCTTTTATCATTTTGAATTGCTAATACATCCGCTCTCCAGTTTCCTCCCGAATATTCAGGAATTGCTTTCCATCCATTTTCCTTGCAAGCTTCAATTATTTCGATTTTTGCTTTTAAATGTTCTGGAGATTCAGGTTTCCAATCACAAGTATTTTCTGATTTAGAGTGAACAAAATGCTTTAGACCTTTACTACTTATTCTAAGAAAACCTTCTTGTTGACAACAGGGCAGGGTCAATGTTGACTCTTTTTCCTTAAGTCTTTTTTTTAAATCATTCCATTGTTCATCAGAAAGGTCAATAGATATGATTTCTTCATTATCAATTGTCGCTCTTAGTGGCATATTTTGAACAGTTGGAT
>WBUV01000377.1 GCA_008933525.1 Bacteroidales bacterium
CTATTATAAACTATTGAATGGGGATAAATTTGTAACAAATATTTTCCCTATGAAAATAATTATTGTCGACGATAACGAAGAGTTCCGCTCCACCCTTAAGTTCTTTATTGAGCAAAAACTTAAGAATACTGTAATTGCAGAGGCGAATAGCGGAGAGGAATTCCTAACTATGGACTTAAGAGTTGTTAAGGATGCAGATGTAATTCTCATGGATATTATCATGAAGAATATCAGTGGAATTGAAGCAACCATGGCAATGAACTGGAACCACTACGGCCTAAAAATAATTGCCGTTACAATGCATGTCGAAAAAGTATTCTTAACACAGATTATTGAAGCTGGCTTTAAAGGATGCGTATTCAAATCTGACATTTTTAAGGAACTAGAAACAGCTTTGAACGAGGTTAATGCTGGAAGGCTATACCTAAATCCCGATATTAAAATTAAACCCAATTAAACATGAGGATTACGGTAATAATCGCTTCATATATTTCTCTTCTGTCATTCTACTCCTATTCACAGGATACAGTTTCGGTTGATAAAAAGAGTGCCTTGACTTTTAACACAAACTTAGTTGGCGATTTTGCTAGGAATATTCGTGGAGGGATTAAACAAGGAGCCACATATATAGGATTGGAATCTATAAGTTTGGAGTTTAATACCGAGGATGCCGGCTGGTGGAAAGGCGGAAATATATTCATACATGGACTTAACGCCCATGGCAATGGCCCAACCCAAACACTTACTGGCGACCTACAGGTACTCTCAAACATTGAAGCGGGTGACTATACTGGACTTTACGAGTACTGGTACAGTCAAACATTCGGTAATCTCACTTTACTTTTCGGACAACACGATTTAAATAGCGAATTTGCTGGCACAAAGTATGGTGGCACTTTCATCAATAGCTCCTTTGGAATTATTCCAAACATATCGTTAAACATACCCGTTTCTATATACCCAGTAGCAGCACCTTGCATTATGCTTAAATATACAACTCCGAAATTTGAACTAAAGTACGCCATTTACGATGGCGATCCTGGTAATTTTGAAACAAACCGTTACAATCTGACCTGGAGCATTAGCTCCAAGCAAGGTTTCTTCTCCATTAGCGAGTTACAGTTCAACAACCTTGTAAACAACAGGGTATCTGGAATATACCGGCTAGGCACTTACTGCCATACCGGATCGTTCCATAATTATGCAAACCAAGCGAAACCTACAACCGGGAATTATGGTGTTTACATTATTGCCGACCAAGCGCTATTCTCAAAATCCTTACACTCTGGGCGTGGTCTATGCTTTTTTGTTCAGACTGGAATTACCCCAAAAAACATTAACAGGGTATACTATTACTTTGGCGGTGGCTTACGTTACCACGGCATACTTCCAAATAGATTCTACGACGAGATTGGTTTGGCATTTGCCCATATCTCTTTAAGCAATCCTTACTTAAACAATAATCCAACTAGTTTAAAAACTGAAACAACTGTAGAATTAACCTACAATTTTAAATTCAATCAAAGATATTCTATACAACCCAACATGCAGTACATTATAAACCCAGGTGCAATACAAGGAATTAAAAACTGCCTAATTGGAATAATCAGATTTGCAATTGAATACTAATTATGAACTAAACAATATTTCGTCATGAAAAACCTAAAAATTTCACAGAAACTAATTGTCAGTTTTTTTATTGTTATCGCCTTATTTACTGGAGTATCAATCTTCCAGTTAATACAACAAAAACGATTAGCAAAACTGCAAGACGAAGGAGCTCAAAGATCCCATGCACTTGTTTACGCCAAAGAATCATCAGCAATGGGTTATAAAATGTATCAAGTTGTTGCCGATGCAATAATCAATAATAATATTAATGAAGCATTGACAAAATGGAATGAAATAAAAAAAGATGTAAATGATGACTTGTCAAATCTAGAGAAAGTAATTGACACTGATATTGAAAAAAAATACTTCCAACAAGGCCATGAACATATAGATGAATTTATTACAACTTTCGAGGGCAAAATGGTTCCATTGCTAAAAGCAAATGCATCAATCGAAGAAGTTAGAACTATTGATGCTAAACTTGATGCTTTAATTACCGACCTAGATGTTCCTCTTACAAAATTGGTAAACTCAATCGAAGCAGAAAATGAGGCCGCAGACAAAATATTTGACGAAACAGTGCAGGAAGAATTTATCATTTCAATAATAGTAAACCTTTTAGCAATTGCAGTGGCCATTATCTTTACAATTATTCTAGTAAGATTAATTGCAAAACCATTAGAATTAGGTGTAAATTTTGCCAAAGAAATATCGGAAGGCAACTTAACGGCCAAATTAACCATAGATCAAAAAGATGAGGTTGGAATTCTAGCTGCATCACTTCAAAATATGGTTTTCAAGTTAAAAGATATAATTGGCAATGTAATATCTGGAGCCGATAATATTACTAGTGCAAGTTTTCAACTTAGTAGCACATCGCAGGAATTATCGCAGGGAGCAAACGAGTCGGCCTCCTCTGTTGAAGAGGTATCGTCCACCATGGAGCAAATGACCGCCAATATTGAACAAAACAACCAAAATGCAGCTCATACCGAAAAAATATCGCTAAGTACACTTCAAAATATCAAACAGGTTGCGAACAAATCTAACGAAGCAGTTGAGGCCAACAGAATAATTGCTGATAAAATAAAAATCATAACCGATATTGCATTCCAAACCAATATTCTTGCACTTAATGCGGCAGTTGAAGCTGCCCGTGCAGGCGAACACGGACGTGGATTTGCGGTAGTTGCTGCTGAAGTTAGAAAGTTGGCTGAAAGAAGTAAGTATGCTGCTGATGAAATCGTTACATTATCCAACAAAAGTCTTGAATTATCCGAGGATGCTGGAGTAAAACTTATGGAAACTCTTCCTGAAATTGAAAAAACAACAAGAATGGTGCAAGAAATTGCCGCTGCAAGCGCTGAACAAAATAACGGAGCCAACCAAGTGAACAGTGCTGTTCAGCAGTTAAATACAGTAATTCAGCAGAATGCTGCTGCAAGCGAAGAACTTTCTTCTGGTGCGGAGGAATTGGCTAGTCAAGCCGAACAGTTAAAAGATTTAATATCGTTCTTTACAGTTGACAATGTTCACAGAGTAGAATATAAGGATAAGAAACATTCATCTAAAAAAGAAAACCTGTCACAACAAAAAAATCAATCAGCAAAAACTCCAATTCAAACAAAGGTCAAGAATCCTAAAAGTTCTGGAATAGATATTAAACTATCAGACCATAGCGATAATGATTTTGAGAATTTCTAGACGAACTTAATAAAAAAATGCCGACCAAAATGGTCGGCTTTTTTTTATTATAAACTATACCGATTATTTCATCAAACTTACACTACCATACTTTGCTCTTAGATGAACTTTTGAATTTGTATTTTCCGATGCACCTACAATACCACTCAACTCCATACTGGTTTTTTCTTCTATTCTATTAACGTTGACAGTTGGCGCATCAAATTTAATTTTACCGTACGATACAACTGAATAAATTTTATATGATGCTTTGGTATTAATTCCAGCATCAAAACTTGTATAAACATCATTAATACTAAAT
>WBUV01000378.1 GCA_008933525.1 Bacteroidales bacterium
AGGCAGGATAAGGTTTACAAGGAGAAAATTGCGCTAGAAGATATGCTTGTAAAAGCACATTTTGAGGCAAAATTTGCCTGGGATAAAGGCGCAACCGAAAAGATGATGGAACCTGTGATGAAACTTATCCGTCAGGCACAATGGCGATGGGATTTTGTGGCTGCAAGCCACGGAGCATCGTTCCATGCACCTCTTGAGTGCATGCGTATTATTGCCGACGGAATGAATAAAGCATCAAATGCAAGACTCGAACTCTCCAGAATACTTGCCGATTTAGGCCATAACAAGCCAGTTGAACTACCCGATATAAGCACAAAGGAAAAAGCACAGGCAGCAATTGGATTAGATATGAACAAACTAAAATCGGAGAAAAAAGCCTGGAAAGAAACAAAACTGCCCGAATGGTTAAAGAAGGCTGAGGAACGACAAAAACAAATGCCTTTGCCCGCAAAAATAATGTAGGTCAATTTGAAAATTAGATAATTTAGGAATTTGAAAATCTTTAATAGAGATAAAAATTTCATCTGAATTTAGCCTTTAGACATTATGAATAACGAACAGAATACCAAGGGAAAGCCAATTTGGTCTTTCCCTTGGAGTTATAAGGAGGGGTTTATCTTTGCATTAGGGTTCTTGGTTGTTGGTTTTTTAATGGAAACCGTTAATCCTTTACACCAATATATTCCTCCACATTACCCGTACAACCTTATCTACATTGCCATTCTTGTTATATTAACAATAGCAGCAAGCACATTGTGGCGTAACAAACCGATTGTTGTATGGTTATCGTCCATAAAATCGTCAATTCCTGCAATTATTCTGTTTTCGTTTCATGTGTTGCTACTTGCAATAATTCCTCAGAAACAAACAGAAATGCCTGCTGGGTTACATACCATAACACGAACATGGTATTTTGCACTATCGGCATTATATTTAACAATAACCCTTGGTTTTGCTATTGCAAAAAGGATTTACCCCTTCAATTTTGCCAATATTGCATTTACATTGAATCATCTTGGTTTATGGCTTTGTGTTGTTGCTGGCGTGTTAGGCTATGGCGATAAGCTAGAGGTTAAAATGCAAGTAAACACTAATCAACTAGTATGGTACGGTGAAAATCTGAAAGGTAAAAATATTGAATTACCTATTGCCATTAAACTTGAAAAGTTTATTGCTGAATACTACACGCCAAAACCTGCATTGATGGTTCGTGGAGTTGATATACCCATTCTTCCCAAAAATTACCCAGACATATCAACAGATAGTACTTTTAGCATCGAAGGTGTTAACGTTAAGGTTCAACAGTACTACCAAAGAGCATATATCTCCGATAGTGGTTTTATTGATGCCCGAGGAGTTCCATTCACAGGCCCTGCGGCGCTAGTGGAGGTTTCAACTAAAAATGGACAATCAGCCAAAGGCTGGGATTGCACCAGAGTGCGCCTCGTTTGCTGAGCGATACTTAACAATCAATGCAGACACCATTCTTAGGCTACTTCCTGCTGAACCAAAATACTACGCCTCCGACATATTGCTATACACCAAAAGTGGAATTGCTGAGCAAAAGCATAGAATTGAGGTGAACTCCCCATTAAAAGTAGACGGCTGGTTTATTTACCAATACGGATACGACAATAGGGCTGGTGCAGACTCTGATTTCAGCATATTTTTAGCAGTTTACGACCCTTGGTTAAACATTGTGTATGCTGGTATGCTGATGATTCTTTTTGGAACAATCCTTATGTCGTTCAACTTTTTCAAAAAGTAAACTATTGGGAGTCTTTATCTAACTTATCATTTAAACTATGTGGCAAATATTTAACTATATATCTGTAACAGCGATAATTCTTTGGGTTTTAAGCATCGCCATTGTTTTAATTCCGAAGTACTCGGAAGGTTACAGAAAGGTTGGCATAACCACCGCATTACTGGGCACGATTCTTTTAGTGGCATTTATTGCAGGTCTCTGGATTACGCTTGAACGCCCTCCAATGCGAACAATGGCCGAAACTAGGCTATGGTACTCTCTTTTTGTGAGCATTGTAACGTGGATTATCTACGTAAAAACAAGCAATAAAGCAATGTTTGTGCTTGGATACATAATGTCCATTGTGTTCCTCATTGTTGATATTATTCATCCAGAGTACCAAAGCAAATCGTTGATGCCAGCACTACAGAGTTTTTGGTTTATTCCACATGTAGTGGTTTACATGATATCATATGCAATATTAGGTGCAGCAAGCGTATCAACTCTAAAAGCATTTTACTACTACAAAAAAAATAATGAGGTGGAAAGTGACATTGCCCTATCAATGCAGCTGGTTTACCCTGGCTTTGCTTTCCTAACCTGGGGAATGCTACTTGGTGCATTCTGGGCAAAAATTGCTTGGGGAAACTACTGGGCTTGGGACCCAAAGGAAACTTGGGCATTATTAACTTGGTTTTTCTATTTAATACTAATTCATATCCATAAGTTTTTACCCAATAAGAAGAAACTTATCATTACGCTGCTGGCGCTCTCATTCATTGTTCTAATTATTACCTGGATGGGTATAAAATATATGCCAACTGGAATGCAGAGTGTACACGTTTATGGAGGGTAATCAATCAGAATAATCAACTAATTAAATTCATATAGAATGAAAATAATAACACCCGAAACCGCCGAAAAAGTTCCATTCAACCTTGAAGGGAGAAAGATGTATGTGAATCCGAAAGGGGAAATCATCCATTTAACCCTGAAAAGTGGCGAGGTGGTGGATATACATACAAATCCTTTCGATGTGGTTTTCTACACTCTTGAGGGTACAGCCACGCTTAACGTTGATGGAAAAGAGTACAACCTTCAAAAGGATTGCACTCTTGAAATCCCCAAAGATATTCCTCGTGGAATGAAAAATAAAACTGAAGACATCTTGAGAGTGCTGGTATTTAAAGTTTTTTAGTGCTATTCTAAAACCGAATTAATTGCGAATTCATTCTATTGGCAGTACAGGATGGAAACCATCTAGCAACTTTCAATTTCTGTATTCTAAAAAAATATGTAGCTTTGCTGTGCGAAAACAATTTAATATCCAAATATTATGAAGTTCTTTATTGACACAGCAAATCTTGACCAAATCCGCGAAGCAAACGATTTGGGAGTACTCGATGGCGTAACCACAAATCCATCGTTAATGGCTAAAGAAAATATCAAAGGTGAGGCCAATATTAAAAAGCACTACGTTGATATCTGTAATATAGTTAAAGGCGATGTTAGCGCAGAGGTTATTGCAACCGACTACGAAGGAATGATTCGCGAAGGTAAAGAGTTGGCTGCTTTGCATCCTCAAATTGTTGTGAAAGTTCCTTGCACAAAAGATGGTATTAAAGCTATCAAATACTTCACCGACAATAAAATTCGCACAAACTGTACTTTGGTTTTCTCTGTTGGTCAAGCATTACTTGCAGCAAAAGCAGGTGCAACCTACGTTTCTCCATTCATTGGCCGTTTAGACGATGTTTCAACCGATGGTGTTGAACTAATCCGCCAAATTGTTGATGTTTACAACTACTACGAGTACGAAACAAAAGTACTTGCTGCATCTATCCGCCACACAATGCAC
>WBUV01000379.1 GCA_008933525.1 Bacteroidales bacterium
TTATTATTGTTGCATTGCCTTATATCCGCGATGTGCTTTTTGTTGCTTTAGGTTATTATTTAAACAAACGCAAAGTAACTAACCATAAATTTCTTGTGGGATTGATACTAATAATACTTGTATTTAGCCCGTTATTCGATATTACCAATAATTATCTTGGTTTTGTAATGGGGTACAGGAACGATTTTAATGCGTTAAGGGTATCGTCCAATGCATTTGTCTCAAATTTGCTTGGTATTTCGTTTATGCTTTTTGCGGCAGTATATACGTTCAAGGTTTTGAAATTGAGTAAAATGTACCCTTAGTGTTCTTTTTATATTTTTTATTGAATCGATATGGCTGTTTAAAGATGTTTTAATCTTTGGCAATATTGAATCCAAAAAGTAGTGTAAATCTTGCACCTTTGGTAGAAGGGACAAATGCTAAATTAATAGGCCAGTTTATTTCGCCTGTTTTTATGGTTGTGCCCACAGCAAAAACAATCCCAAATCCTGTTAATGAAGCATTAGGACCAATTCCAACCTCAAATCCATTTTTGTACCTTAATCCAACAAGGGAACTGATACTTGGCACAAATAAGTTTTGTTCAACACCGCCAATTAGTGGAATAACCTCAACAATTCCGGTTACTCCTTTTTGTGTATTAAAAAATCGCCACTCAAACTGCCAACCAAATTGAGATATAATAGGTTTTGCATTGTATTTTTCATCAAGTTTTTGGGCAAACTCTCCAGTAATTAATGTTGCGCCTATTCTTGGGCCAAATAGCGACTCCATATCAACTTGAGCATAAGACTTTGCTAGTATGCATCCGATTAGGTAGAAGGTGATTAATATTCTCATGATCAGATTTTTACATTTATTACAATTTACGATTTAGTATGGGCAAAGTCAAATTTTGATAATTTTATTATACTTTTATTAACTTTAATACTCGTTTCTTGAAATAATTATGGATTTATTATCGTGAATAATTTAATGAAAGCAGAAATCCTAATTGGCAGCCCCCGTAAAAATGGCAATACTGCTGCAATGGCCAAGATATTGACCGATGAGTTGATGAGTAAGAAAATCGATGTAAATATTTCGTCGCTTTACGATTATGATATTAAACCCTGTACCGATTGTCGTAGTTGTAAGAGTGGGGATTTAACCTGTGTTCTAAAGGATGATTATAGTTTGCTTTGTCGACGAATTGAAGATGCTGATATTCTTGTTATTGGAACTCCCATTTACTGGTATGGGCCAACAGCCAAAACAAAACTGCTGATTGATAGATTCCGTCCGTACTTTACAAGCAAAAAACTAGAGGGTAAAAAGGCCGCATTGCTTTTACCCGCAGGAGATGGTGCTGTCGATTGTGATTTAACCATTGAGATGTTTCGCAGAGTATTCGAAACTCTAGGAATTGAATACTTAGGGGTTGTTACATCTAAATTGTACAATATTGGGGATGCCGAAAAGGACAGTAACTTAAAATCCAGTATCACCGAACTAGGTCATTGCTTTATTAGTTAATTTTTGATCTTATTTGATATACAAATACATTCGATTTATATCTTAAATTTATTATAAACCTATAGATAACTTTAACCATTTGAAAATGAAAACAACAAAGAAACTCCTTTTATTTTTATTGCTATTTATAGCAAACTATTCATATTCTCAGGAATACTCTGAGGAAAATGCAAAGTATACCATCAATACCATTTGGACTACATATATAGTAAATGGGGCGCAAGGTGGTGCTTATATTATTCCCGATGAATATATTTACGATGCAGACTCCAAGAATATTGTAGGACAGAAATTTATATCGTTCAACGGTGATAATAATGTGAAATTTAAAAACATTGAGTTATCAATTAAGGATAATAAGATTGTTGGATCAAAAGTAGGTTCTAGCGAGGTTTCTCTTGCCTGGAGTAATAATCTGATTTCTAAAATCGATATTCAGTTTACGGCCTACTGCGATTATACTCTTACATATAATGCAAATAAGGAGATTACAGGATTTCTTTATAACGAGTTGAAAAATAAGATGCAAGAATCGTTTTTAGTTGAGTATATCAATGGTAAAATTTGCAAAGTAACCAAGTACTTAGATAAACCCAATGCAAAAAAACCTTGGATTCACGTTGTTGCCGACTATAAATATAATGATAGCGGAGTGAACATAAAGAGCATCTCATATAAATTTGGTAAAAGCAATAAGCCCGAGAATATTGTTGCTGACGAAACTACTGTTTATAAAATTCTTAAAGGCAACACAATTGCAAAGGAGCAAAAAGTAGTAAAGTCGGAGTTAACTTTCGACGAGAATAATGTACTAATTGGTAAGAAGGATTTAGTTTATGGCTTGCTCAATACTCGTTCATATAAATACATTAATAATAAGTTATTTAGCGAGGATAATGTAATAACTAAGGATGGCGTTTTTTCACAAAGAATTATTGCGGTCTACTCTTCTCTTTCCGATCAGCCAGAAACAGTTCCAAACTACGAAAAGAAGGAAGGTCTTTATAAGTTTGATAGTAATAACGAGTTAATTTTCGAGAGAATAGATGGTAAATACCGCGAAAAGAAAAATGGTGTTTGGACCGATTGGAAATTTACGATGTATTAGAAATTACTTAATACAATAGAAATAAAACCACTCACTTTTTTTGAGTGGTTTTTTAGTTTTGATATCTCGTGGTTTTATGCATTAAAATTTTTTAACTCTTTGAAAAGTTCTGATTCTTAGGAAAGTATTGTCTTTGCTGAATTGGGTGTGATAAATTACATTTCATCGATTCGGATGAATGTTTACATTGCGCCAGAAATTAATTATGTTTTTTAAGGTTGCAGTTAATGATAGAAAGGTATTTGGGTTTAATCGTACTAATTATTCTGCTTGTTTTTACAGGCGCATTTGATGCTAAATCGCAGGTTGATTCAGTTAATCGAGAGGATACCTTCGTGCTAACTTCTGTTGATTCTGTTTCCTTGGCAGATTCATTGCCTGAGTTCGCAAGCTTGGGAAAGTTCTGTAGTCCTTTTCGGGGTAAAGTTATAAGCCATTTCGGTCCTAGGCGTAATCGTTTCCATGCTGGTACCGATATTAAACTACAACTTGGAGATAGTGTGCGAGCAGCATTTTCTGGCGTTGTTACTCGTGCAAAAAAGTATTACGGTTACGGTTTGTTGGTTGTCCTAAAACACACCGATAGTGTGGAGACCTATTACTCCCACTTAAGCAAGTTGCTGGTTAACGTTGGCGATACTATTCCTGTTGGAACTGTAGTTGGCTTAGGTGGACGAACAGGACGTGCAACTACAACTCATCTGCACTTTGAGTTTCGTGTAAACCGAATTGCCTACGATTCCGAAAAACTGTTCGATTTTAAGAATCAACTTGTGCTCGCCAATAAAGTTCCTGAGCCAGATACGGTTAAGGTAAATACTATTACTGCTGACTCGGTTCCCAATTACGATGCTGGATTAACGCTAAAATCCGAAAATTCAGTTCAAGAAAAGGAATCGGAAATAATTCATATTGTTAAAAGG
>WBUV01000380.1 GCA_008933525.1 Bacteroidales bacterium
GCATATGGCAACCTTTGGTGAAACTGCAACGCCTGAGGAGATTTGCGTTACATCATCGTCGCAGCAAGGATTGGATTTGCTCTCGCTGGTTATGGTTGACAATGGCGCAGAGATTATTATGGAGTTACCGTCGTATCTTGGAGCCATACAAGCATTTGAACGTGCAGGCGCATCAATGAACGGAATTAGAATTCAAGACGACGGTATGGATTTGGATGAACTCCAAGCAGTGCTGAAAGCAAAAGCCGAGAAAAAACAGAAGGTTCGGTTTATTTACACTATCCCCGATTACCAAAACCCATCGGGAATTGTGATGAGTATTGAAAAAAGGAAACACCTACTCGAAATAGCATCATACTGGGAAATTCCTGTAGTGGAGGATTCGCCCTACCGCGAAATATCATTCACAGGAACAACTCTACCAAGCCTTTGGTCACTATCAAATGGAAAAGGAGTTATCCAACTAAAAACCTTCTCAAAAATGCTATTCCCGGGAATGCGGCTAGGTTGGATAGTGGCAAAAAAGGATATAGCAGATAAGTTTGCGCTGATGAAGCAATCTGTGGATCTTTGCTCTCCCACCTTTAATCAACTAATAGTTGCAAAGTACATAAAAGAAGGTAAGATGAAAGCCACCATTGGGCATGCCATTGAACTCTACACAAAAAAGAACACCTGTATGCTTAATGCCCTAAAACAATATATGCCCGAATACGTAACGTGGTCCGAACCCAAAGGTGGAATGTTTCTTTGGTTAACACTTCCGGAATATGTCGACACCAAGGAGATGATTCCTATGGCAGCAAATAACAAAGTATTCTACGTTACTGGCAAGCCCTTCCACTGTGATGGTTCTGGAAAAAACACTTTGCGACTGAATTACTCCTACCCAACATTCGAACAAATTGACAAGGGAATTCAATCTCTAGCAACAACAATCAAGGAATACTGCACATCAAAAGTTAAAAGAATATGAGTTATACATTTGAAAACTTAGGAACAAAACACCGAAATGAAGTAATGGACATTTACAACCATTACATTGAAAATAGCTTTGCTGCATACCCCGAGAAGAAAGTTCCTGTTGAATTTTTTGACATTATGTTAGAAAAAACAAAAGGTTACCCCGCATACGCAATTATTGACGCAGCAACCAATAGAGTTGTGGGTTTCTGCAACCTGAAACCTCATCATCCCCTATCGACATTTAAAGAAACTGCTGAAATCACCTACTTTATCGATCCTTTTGAGGTTGGAAAAGGAATTGGAAAGCAAGCCCTCGATTTGCTCGAAACAAAGGGTCACGAAATGGGAATTCGACAAATATTAGCAAGCATTGCATCGAGGAATCAGCAAAGCATCATTTTTCACATTAAGAATGGCTTTAAAGAGTGCGGACGATTCACCGATGTAATAAAGAAAAACAACACCCGCTTTGATATTGTTTGGATGCAGAAAGAAATTTAATTAACCATAAAATAAACCATTATGAATATTATTCCATTTCAAATTATAGATTGGGACAAAGTTCCCACAACAGAAAAGGACGGCGAAACCGGAACGGTTCGAAGCAAAACACTACAGTTCGACAATATTCGAGTAAGGATAGTTGAATACTCTGCTGGCTATAAAGCCGATCACTGGTGCCAAAAGGGCCATATTATTCACTGTCTCGAGGGCGAAATGGTATCGGAACTGGAGGATGGCAACAAAAGCGTATTCTGCAAAGGAATGACATACATAGTTTCAGATGATTTGAGCAGCCATCGCTCAACAACTGCCAATGGGGTTAAACTGCTTATTATCGATGGCGATTTTCTAAAATCAAACTAACGAAAAATCATAAAATTATGAGTTTTACAAACTGTTACGAGGACACTGCTCGCGCTGAATCGTATGCAAAACTGGAATTTCCGGGAACTTACTACTTGGCATTCCGCGATTTACCCCAAATTATTGCGAGATACGTTAAAGGAGGCATAGCAATGGACTTTGGCTGCGGAGCTGGCCGCTCAACCCGTTTCACCAAGAACTTGGGATTCGAGATTATTGGAGTTGATATCTCGACAGAAATGATAACAGCAGCTAAAAGAATAGATCCAATAGGCGATTACAGAATTGTCAAAGAGGGTATACTGGACTATTTCGAGGATAACTCCTTCGACCTAATTCAATCGATATTCACCTTTGATAATGTACCCACGGAGAAGTTGAAAATTCAACTTTTTAGTGAGTTCCGACGAATTCTTAAAAAAGGCGGAATAATGATCAACCTTGTATCGTCTCAGGAACTATATGTAAACGATTGGGCTTCATTCACTACAACCTGTTTTGCTAATAACTTTAAGGCCAAGTGTGGCGATAGGGTTTACACAATTATGAAGGATGTAGAAGATCAACGCCCCGTTGAGGATGAACTTTGGCCCGACATAAACTATAAACGAGTCTACAGTAAGGCAGGACTAGCGCTTATTGAAACCTACAAACCTCTTGGTTACGAATATGAGCCTATTGAGTGGGTAAACGAAACAAGAATTGCACCGTGGTCAATTTATGTACTTACGAAAAAGTGATATCAGCTACAATACTCAACAAAATTATTAAAAAGTAAGGAGTGTTGGATTGTTGGAGAATTGGAGTGTAAGCAGCTTCCCGATTGTTTAAATTATGAAAAACACAGTTGATACTCCAACCCTTCAATCCACTACTCCATCAATCCATCAATGAAAGTTTACACAAACCTACACAACTCATCCAAGGCTTTTCTGCTCCTTGGTGACAATGCCCTATCCCTTAACTTCTCAGGTAGTTCATCAATACTTCCAGGTAGACCAATGGCTATAACGGCTCCAATTTCCTGCGAATCTGGGATTGAGAGGTTATCCCTAAGAGTTTCCCTATTAAAACCACCCATAACGTGAGTAACAAGTCCCATTGATTGAGCCTGAATAAGCATACAGCTGGTAGCCAAACCCAAATCGTGCAAAGCATGGAAATTATCAGCATTGTTTCTATTCAATTTAGGTTCAAATGCCGTTGCAACCAATACCGATGCATTCTTAGCCCAAACCTGATTGGGTTCTGCAAGAGCACTTAGAATTCGGTTAAAGCCAACCTCTTTCTCTCTTCGGGCAACATAAAATCGCCAAGGTTGCTCATTGTACGCCGATGGAGCCAAACTAGCCGCATCTAAAAGCAACTTAATTCTCTCTATACTAATAGGCTCAGGCTTAAAGGCCATTGCGCTACGGCGTGTTTCAATATATTCTATAATTTTCATTTTTATAGTATTTAAAGTTTATAAACATTAGAATGGCTAAAGGGTTTGATTAAATTTACAAAATAACCCTTATAACCAATCATAAAAGTTACAACTCTTGCATATCTGAAACAAGATTTTATATAATTTTGTGCAATTATAAACTCCTCGCTTAATACTCCGCTGTACGAAAATGAGGATTTAACTAAAAAGGGCAAACTTCCCACAATCTTTCAACTTCGATAAATTCAAAGTTTGAGAGTAGTTCTAATCTATTT
>WBUV01000381.1 GCA_008933525.1 Bacteroidales bacterium
GCGCTACCCCGGTATTATTTTCACACCCGACCGTGAACCTGGTAACAGTATTCTGGAGGTTAAAGGTCTTACTAAAAGCATCGATGGCGATTTACTTTTCAAAGACCTCTCGTTTACGGTTGAAAAGAACGATAAAATTGTATTCCTTTCGCACGACACAAGGGCAATGACCGCCCTTTTTAAAATACTCAAAGGGCACATAGAGCCCGATGCTGGTACATTTGAGTGGGGGCAAACCATAACCAAGGTTTACCTACCGTTGGAGAACGAGCATCTTTTTGAGAAACCCATTACACTTGTTGATTGGCTGGCGCAATACTCTTCCGATACTAGCGAATTGTACCTAAGAGGCTATCTGGGCAAAATGCTATTCTCTGGCGAGGATATCTACAAAAAAGTGAATGTACTATCGGGTGGCGAGCGTATGCGCTGTATGATTGCCCGTATGATGATTCGCAACGCCAATGTGATGATTCTAGACACCCCAACCAATCACCTCGATTTGGAGTCCATTCAGGCATTCAATAATACGCTGATTAAGTTCAAGGGAAATGTGCTAATGTCGTCGCACGACCACGAGTTTATTCAAACCGTTTGTAACCGTATAATCGAAATTGGGCCAAAAGGCTCCATTGACAAAAAAATGGATTACGACGATTATATACTAGATGAGAAATTAAAAGAGCAACGGAAACTATTGTATTTTTAGTTTTCGCAATTATAACATCGAATTAGGCATATAAGTTATAATCTGCAAATAGTTACAAACCCAGAGGGTTTGAATGTTTATAGAAATGAGAATATTAAGAAATTCGACTCCAGCTGGAGTCGAATATTTTTTATTCACAATAAATTTCTATAAACATTTGATGCCGCAGGCATCATTTAGTATTAGCAAAACGCCTAATTCAATTATAACAATGCCCAAAAATGTGTATTTGACTACACGTTTTTGGGCATTCTTTTTGGCAATTACAATTATAACCTCAAATGAATTCGGATGCTATTTTAACCTAAAATATATTTCTCGATTAAGCCAAACATAACTCCTGCTCCAAACGCAATCCAATAAAGAGCAAAAAGCACAAACATGGTAATAAGGATGTTTTTAATAAGCTTGATATCCTTTTTAAGGGCAGTATTTTCGGTTTTTAAAATTTCAAACTGTTTGGTAATTTCTTCAAACTGATTTGGTTCCATTGCTTTAAAATTAATTGTTTACTTTTAAAATTTTAATGTATTGGAAATTCACATGGTTTAATAGCAACAGCCGAACTACACTTAATGGTTCTATTCCTCCGGAATAACCACCGGAAAATCATAATCGAACTTCAAGAAATTTGGCTTACCCACTATGTAGTGCATATAATCCAAGTAAGCATCGGAGAACTTGAATTTATTGATATCGTAGTAGTCCATCGGAAGCGATTTATTGCATATATCACCCATATCTATTGAGGTTGTGTTAAACTCCTCCAATTCCTGAAACTGAACCATTTTCTTCATTACAGGCATTTGGCCATAATCCTCGCGGAGTAGTAGGTCAACCACCTTATCGGCAAGTGTTGTGGTTAAACGCCTGTCGTACAATCGGCATTCGCCCGAACGGGCGTAGTAACCAGTTGCCTCGGCTCGTGCCTGAATGCCCAGTTTGTTGGTAATTTCAGAAGCAATTACACCGCTTATTCCTCCAAAACGGGGATGTCCAAACTCATCAACCTCGGCACTGGCAAAAACAAAATCGGTCTTATCCTTAATTGGATCGTACCATTTAACCCCCTCGGAAACCGATATAACCAAGGATTTTTTTGGAGAGCGCATATATGCCTCCTTTACACTTTCGAGGAAAAAGTCTTTTCGTTCCTTTGTAATTTCAACCTCAGGTATCAATGCCATTTCTGCGCCACCACAGGCTGCACCGCCGTTCAACCATCCTGCATCGCGACCCATAACCTCCAGAAGAATAATCCTTGAATGCGACTCGGCTGTTGTTCTAATACGTGCAGCATACTCCATCACACCCTTTGAAGCAGAAGGAAATCCAGGACAAAGTACTGCTTCAATATTATTCCCATTGTATGAATGTATGGTTCTTGTGCTCAGGTCGTTATCAATAGTCTTAGGAAATCCAATTACAGGAATACCGTGCAACTCGTACAATTTCTTGGCTACACCATTGGTATCGTCGCCACCAATGGTAACAATAACATCAATTTTATATCGCTCTAGATTTTTAAGAATTTGAGGAACTCTATCCTCCGGATTCTTAGTGGTTGGGAATGGATTTGTTCTACTTGAGCGCAATGCAGTTCCTCCGTAGAAACCATCGTAAGGCTGGTTGGTTAAATCCAACACATCACCATTTCCTAAAAGTCCCTTCCAGCCATGCCTTATCCCATAAACCTTATAGCCTAAAAAGGATGCCCTGTTCCGAATTGCCTCAATACTTGAGTTTATTGCAGGAGTATCGCCTCCTCCAGTAAGTATGGCTAAAGTTTTACCATGAAAAAGTTTATGTTCACACCGCATGGAGAGTAGTTTAAGTTTGATTTTTTGAATAATACCAGTGTTTACAAAAGTAAAAAAATAATTGAACGGCGAATCATGGAAAATGTCATGTTCGATATTAATTGTAATAGTTATGAATCAAAATCTAATCATTAAACTATTTTTGTACTAACAAAAATGTTTTTTCAAAATGCTACGCTACACCACATCCGAGATTGCACAAATATTAAATGCCAAACTAATTGGCAATCCTGATATTCCAGTATCGCTAATTACTATCGATAGTAGAACTCCTAATGGTGGAAATGGAGCATTGTTTGTTGCCATTGTGGGGCAAAATCACGATGGCCATAGGTTTATTGGCGAACTCTACAGCATTCAGAATGTCAGGGCCTTTTTGGTAAGTAATTCGGAAGGAGCTGTAGAGCAATTCCCCGATGCAACTTTTATAGTATGTGGTAACACTTTGGATGCATTGCAAAAACTGGCGGCTTACCATCGGAGTAAATACGCTTACCCTGTGGTTGGCATTACTGGCAGCAATGGTAAAACTATTGTAAAGGAGTGGCTTAACCAACTGCTATCGGGCAATTTTAGGATAGTACGTAGCCCCAAAAGTTTTAACTCGCAGGTTGGTGTTCCGCTTTCAGTTCTACAAATGGACGAGAATTTTCAACTGGGAATTTTTGAGGCAGGAATATCACTAGTAGGCGAAATGGATAAACTCCAACCAATTATCAACCCTGAAATTGGGATATTTACCAATATTGGCTTACCGCATCAGGAGAATTTTGCTGATATTGAACAAAAAGTAACGGAGAAACTAAAGCTATTCAAATGGGTAAAGCAGCTAATTTACTGCGCCGACCACGCAGAGGTTAGTAATGCAATAATCAGCAATATCAACAAAAACACAACTCAACTCTTTACTTGGGGACATTCCTCAAGTGCCGATGTAAGGATTGGGAAAATTGAAATAGATTCAAAATCATCGAAAATCAGCATAAATTACAAAAACACACCTTT
>WBUV01000382.1 GCA_008933525.1 Bacteroidales bacterium
AATCAATGGAGCGGTTCTCCACTGGAACATCAACCCTTACACGTGTTTCTATTTGAACTGGGGCTTGGCTTAGTACAATTATCTCGTTGCCGAGCAAAAGGGCTTCGTCAACATCGTGGGTTACGATATAACCGTTCGCCTGTCGGCCTTCCATAGCTTAGCGAACGTTTTAATCAGGTTTAGTTTAAGTTTAATGTCTAGCCCTTTTAGTGGCTCGTCCATAAGAATGATATCGGATTTGTAGGCAAATGCCCGGGCAATGGAAACTCGCTGGCGCATTCCGCCACTAAGCTTGGCTGGATAGTAATTTGCAAAATTATCGAGCTCAACCAACTTAATAAACTGGTCCACCAACGCCTTGCGCTCATTGGCATTAATACTATCGCCTAAAACAAACTCAATGTTCTCCTTAACCGTTTTCCAAGGCAGCAGGCGTGGTTCCTGAAATATGTAGGAGAGTACTTTCCCGCTGAATCCATCAAAGGTACCGCTATCGGGCAGCACTGTTCGGCCAATCATATTCAGCAGCGTGGTTTTTCCACACCCCGATGGCCCCAGAATACAGGTTATTGTTCCCTCCTCGAAGGTTATGGAGAAATCTTGGTAAAGAGATATCTCCTCGTACTTTTTATTTAGTGACTTTATTTGTAGTACCATAGCTAAAACCTCCAAACTACAATGCGGTGCTCGCCCCAGCGAATTACTTTCTCGAATGCGTAGCTAATAACCACGGCAATAATTGTCCACGCAATAACCGCATCGACATTCAGAAACGTTTGTGCCGATTGCATTACCGTTCCAATACCGTAACGAGGCTGGCTCAGCACCTCACCTATTATTATTGCACGCCAACCAATACCCAACGCGCTTGATGCACCACTAACAATAAACGGCATAATTGCGGGGATATAAACCTCACGGACAATCTTACTGTGATTAACACGGTAAAAGTTGGACATTTGTATCAACTCTGGGTCAACGCTTCGGATACCGTCAATTACATTGGTGCAGATAAACGGAAACATCGTGAGGAAACCTATAAATACTGGAACTAGGCCTGGATTGAACCATATAAGCGCTAGCAGAATTAAAGCAACTACAGGAATTGAACGCACAGTTACCAGAATTGGCCTAAGAAAAGCATTAAAGTTTGGACTGATACCCGCAATAATTCCAAGCAAAATTCCTAAAAAACCCGATATTACAAATCCCACAATTCCGCGCAGGATTGTTGTTCCAACAATAAGCAGAAAATTACCATCGGCAAAAAGTTTGATGGTGGTAACCAATGTTTTTTCGGGATGCGGAAGTATAAAATCGGAATTGAAGTGCAATGCTAAAATCTTCCATACAATTAGCATAAACAGCACCCCTGCCAGGCTAAAAATCTGCTTCTTAGTAAATAAAATCTTCATCGGGCATCTTTCCTCCAACAATATCAGGGTTCATTTGGTAGAAAACATTCAGGAAATCATCTATCTGGCTTTTTATCTCCCTAGCACGAACAAATTTAAGATTTGCCCTAGGAATTGCTTGTAGCGCAACTTCACGGTTAGGCAGAACCTCATATTTTACCATTAAATCGGCAGCGCTATCGGGGTTCTGATTCACCCAAACTGACGATTTCTCGTAACCATTGGCAATTTCCTCCACTAAAGCCCTATTGTTTTTAGCAATATCCTTACGTACCATAAACGCAGTGAACGCAATTGGGCTGCCCTGCTGCTTAAACCATTCATCGTTAAAGTCGAATATCAACCTAACATTACTACGTTTCTGTAAAACCTGACTAGCCAATGGCTCGGACAGAACGCCCAGTTCAACTTTGCCAGCGGCAACCGCATTGGCCATATCAATGTGGGTAGGGAAACTGTAATCGATGGCAACATCGGTATCGGGGTTTACGCCGTTCTTGAGTAGTAAGAACCGGAACATCACATCGGGTGTCATTCCCTTTGCCATAACGTGTATGCGTTTGCCCTTAAGCTGCGACCACTGAGCAATTGTTGAATCGGTTCCCAGCAACGAGAGAGTGCCCCAAACAGGAATTCCAACCAACTGGTAATCCATACCTTTGTTATATACTATTGCGGCCATTGTGGTGGGAAGAATGGCAAAATCGGCAGTGCCATCGAGCATCATTTTACGCACCTGAATAGGCTCATTCAGGATTATAACCTCAATTTTACTGCTGGATGATGATTTTAAACTGTCAATCAACTTAATCATCCCCATTGATGATGGACCTTTAAGAGTGGCTATCCTATAGGTTGTTTGAGAACTATCGTTATTTGTTGACGAAGTGCAGCTAACAATCAAAATTGCAATAGCAATATATAGCAAGTACCTTGTGCGCATAGCAAATATTTTTACAAAACTACCTATAAATAATATCACACAGTTTAAAATTGATTTAAAACATACTAAAATAAGGAAAAATTGGAACATCAATGCTTGTGCAAAGAATTTTAAGTAAGTACATTTGTTGCATCAAAAACTGAGGTTAAACAACATTTAATCGAGGTAAATAATCAACAAAGTATAATCTAATCCAAAGGTATTCTGATGGAAAAGAGAGTTGGAACCGCACTAATTCAAATTGAGAGCCGCGAAAACGTTCACCTACTGAACGATATTATTTCCAAGCATTCACCAATTATTATTGCACGTCAAGGGCTACCCCGTAGTAATGGGCAAAGCATTATTTCTCTTGTTCTTGAAGGTACTACCGATGAGATTGGAGCACTTACCGGCCAACTGGGTCGAATTAAAGGCATTCAAGTAAAATCAGTACTTTTAAAGAACAATCTAAATGAGTAAAAAATTCGTTTTTGCTGCTCTTGGCGCAGCACTTCTTTCGTTTAATGCTTTTGGGCAAAACGTTGTATTCCAAGGAACAGTTTTTGATTCCGAAACCAATCAAACCTTGGAGAATGCTACTATTTCAGCCACATCGGAAGTTGGAACGTACAATACGTTAACCAACCTAAAGTGTCAATTCTCGGTATCACTTCCTAAAGGAAATTACAACCTTACAATCAGAGTTTTAGGATACAGTTCAATATCAAAGGATATCAACATTACCGATAACTCCAACCAAACATTTGCTCTCCAGCAACAACCAATTGCTATTGGCGAAATTGTTGTGTCGAGTATGCGGGTAAACAGGAAGATAAAAGAACTTCCAACCCCGTTGGCGGTTGTGGAATCGCAGAGCATACAGAAACAATCGGCCATAACACTATCGAACGTTTTGGCCAATGAGCCCGGAATTGCGATGGGCAGCGACGGTGTTTGGGCTACGAACATCAACATTCGTGGCTTAAGCGAGAATAGGCTGGTTACACTGATTGATGGCAATAGGGTTGAAACAGCCACCGATTTAACCGCATCGCTCAGTATGGTTGATGTTAATGATATTGATAGGATTGAGGTTGTTAAAGGAGCCCAATCGTCGCTTTATGGAACTGGTGCAATGGGTGGAATTGTAAATATTTTCACTAAGGATGGATACTTTGGCGATAAGTTTCAC
>WBUV01000383.1 GCA_008933525.1 Bacteroidales bacterium
ATCAATAAATATAAACTATGGAAACTACACTTAAGGAAATAATTTCGATCTCGGGTCATTCGGGTTTATTTAAATTTGTTTCTCAGGGACGTCAAGGAATCATTGTTGAATCGTTACTTGATGGTAAACGAATCAATGTTCCTGTAACTGCAAAAGTTAGCGCTTTATCAGATATTGCAGTATTCACAGATTCAGGAGAGGTTGCTCTAAGAGAAGTGCTTCAGAAAATTAATGAGCTTGAAGGCGGCAAACCTGCAATTGATGCTAAATCTGACTCAAAGGAAATTGTAAAATACTTCGCAAAAGCAATTCCCGATTATGATAGAGATCGAGTTTACACAAGCGATATTAAAAAAATTATTAATTGGTACAATCAACTTCAGTCTAATAATATGCTTGAACTTCTTAAGGAAGATGAAAATAACGAGAACTCTGAAGAAAGTTCAACTGAGGAAACTAAGTAAATTAGAATTGCAATAAAATTCAAGCCGATAGTCAGAGAGATTATCGGCTTTTTGATATTAATACGAAAACAAGTATTTACAATCTTTTACGCTAAATCACTGAAATTAATTATTTTCCTGAGGTTGTAACTTAATTCCTCCTTAGAATGAGTTGTTGCAACAGCTATTACATCCATTCCGGCATCAATAGCTGCTTTAATACCCGAATGTGAATCTTCGAAAACGAGACATCTACTAGGTTCTACATTCAAAATACTGGCAGCCCTTAAATATATGGCTGGATTTGGCTTACTGTACTCCACCATTGAAGCATCGACAATTACATCAAAATAATCCCTGATATTTAATGAATCGAGAACAAAATCGATATTTGATAATGGAGCTGATGAAGCAATTGCAGTAGTTACTCCGTTTTCTTTTATTTTTTCCAGAACAGGAACTAAACCATCCAATGGTTTTATCTCATCAATATAAAGGTCTCTGTAAATCTGCTCTTTTTCTTCACCAAGCATTTCTGATTCATCCTTTGAAATTTCATTCCCAGCAAGTTTTTGCAATATTTCGTGATTGCTCTTCCCAAAAAACCTTTCACTAAAGGTTTTAATATCAAATTCATATCCATACTTATTACAAAACATCTCCCAAGCTCTAAGATGGTACTTATGATTATTTACAATAACACCATCCATATCAAATATTACTGAACTATAGTTCGAAAAATCGATCATATTAAATGCACCTTAAAAATTTGTCAATTATAGCTACTTTTGTCAAAGAATGATACACTAAATGTGGCATAATTTTAGTTATTGTTTAATAAAAACAACAGATCAGTACAATGAGAACCAAGTTTTTAATATTATTTGTTCTGCTTTCTCCTCTTTTAGGACTTGCTCAGCAAAACCAACAAGCTAAGATTGATGGACCTATTCTTGCAGTGGCGGATACTTTGAATTTGGGCGAAATTTTCCTTGACGAACTTTCCGATAAACACGGAAAGATCCAGATTAAATTTCAAAACAACGGAAACAAGCCTTTAATTCTGAAAAATGTTGCGGGCTGTTGCGGAACAACTGTGAAGGAATGGACTAAAGCCCCTATTCTTCCAAACAAAGAAGGAACTATTAATGTAGAATTTAGAACAGAACCTCGTCCACAAAAAATCAGCAGAACCATTACAATTGAATCAAATGCTGCCAATCAGAAAGTCGTTAAGGTTTACATTGTGGGGCTAGTTATTGAGAGAAAAAATTCTAAAGAGATTACTCTATAAATAAACTTGCAAACATTATTAATACAAAAATGCCACTAATGGATAAATTAGTGGCATTTTAATTAATTCAGGTTTAACCAAAGTTAATTATCTACTTTTCAGGAACTAAAAACTTGGTCCCTGTTTCATTAATGATTGTTTTCAAGAAATGCTGATCGTACCCTGGTTGAGATGGGCTTACTGGGTAACCCCAAGGGTTTCGGATGAACTCACCGTTTTTTTCCTTCTTAACATTTCCATCAATATATTTCACAAGCAGCCAATTACTTAAATCGTCCCAACGCTTAACAGTAGCATTCGCAGTATTTACAGAATAATCTGTAAGAAACTCAACTGCTAAAGCAGGGTCTGCATCCCATAATTTTAAGGCAGCAGCATCGATCGCTGGGGTGAACTTGGCAAATTTTGATTCAAGCTCAGCCTGAACTTTTCTTATATCTTGCATAACAATATCGTAGCGGTAGTATGCAAAGTGTGCCACTCTGCTAAAAACCCAAAAAGCAGCCGTGGGAGAAAACTTAAGCATATCGCCATTGCCCTCGGCATACGATTCGGGAACTTTCGAGATAGCACAGTAAATTGGAACATAAACTGTTGACGATGCATCATCTACTCCAAACCAGAATATTCCACCAATGGGGTTGGGTAACCAACTGCGCATTTGCGCAACAAATGAAAAACCAGTTTGTTGAGTAGCAGTTACACGCTCATGAAAGTAGGTTTTATCATCAATTTTATAGTTCAATGGACGCCAACGGTAAGGAAGAGCATGAGGGCCAGCACCGGCATCTTTGCTCATATCCAACTCTGTTCCCTGCAAATAATCACGCTTAAACGATTGCAAATCTTGTGGTGTCAATTTCCTGTTAGGCTTTATATAAAGGGGCATTCTATTCTTAAGGTCAAAACCTTTGGCGTATTCCCAATACTTACCCATATCATCGTTAACATGGTTGAAGAAAGCCCAAACTCTAGCATCGCAGAATCTTGCGCCATCGAACGTTATCGGATTATACACATCGCTAAAACTAAAATCCTTATCATCACCTTTATAGTATCCTTTCTCCTTGGCGTAACTAATAATATCGTGGGAATAGATAACCTCAACTTCAGGATTATTGAGTAGATGAAAATTCTTATTCGTTATAGAGGTCTTTAAATCCTCCAACGGAAATGTTTGAATTCGTGCCTGATTGGCATGTGAAGAAATGTAGCCATCGGGGATCCGAACAGCAACCCATACAGCACCTTTATCTACGTTGATATTCTTCTTGGTTTTCTTATCGTACTTTAAATTTGTTCGTTTGGCCATCATCTCAAAAACCCACACCTCGTTAGGATCGCCAATTGAAAAGGACTCTCCATCGCTAGCATACCCATACTGTTCTACGAGTTCAGCCATTACTTTAATTGCCTCGCGAGCAGTTTTTGAACGTTGAAGAGCTAAAAACATTAAACTTCCATAATCTACTATGGCTGTTGAATCAATTAGTTCGGGTATCCCTCCAAAAGTTGTTTCGCCAATGGCAACTTGATATTCGTTCATAAAGCCAATTACCTGATAAGTTTCGGATGGCTGGGGAATTTGACCAAGGGGTTTATTTGTGCCCCTATCGTAAAGGGTGACCATTGAACCAGCAGGCCAAACTCCACGTGGTCTGAAGTAAAGTTCGCCATAACGAATGTGTGAATCAGCAGCATAGCTAATCATTGTAGAACCGTCGGCGCTTGCACCTTTTGTCACTAAATAGTTCGTACAACCCACGGAAAGGTTGATAAACCATCCTATTG
>WBUV01000384.1 GCA_008933525.1 Bacteroidales bacterium
CTCTTGCTTTAAGTAATCCTCTACTTGCTCAAGATGCTTTACAAACGATGAGAACACCAGTATTTTATGCTTTTCGGCAATAATATTCTCAATGCTACGGGTAACCTCGTCGAATTTGCCAGAATCCAATGTTGCGTAGTCATCCAGTAGTGCAGGATGATTTGCAATTTGGCGCAATCTCATTAATCCTGTAAGAATTGATATAGACGACTTCTCTACTCCAACCTGCTCAATACTTTCGATAATAGAGTTGCGAATCATCGATTTCTCCTTTTCGTAAACTTCCTGCTGCGCATCGGACATATCGCAGTAGATAATTTGCTCGGTCAGCGGAGGCAAGTCCTTGGCAACCTGCTCCTTGGTTCTACGCAGGATTAGCGGTTCAATTAGGTGTTTTAGTTGCCTTTCCTTTTCGGTATCGGCACTTTTCTCTATTGGAATGATATACTCATCGCGGAACGACTTTAAGCTACCCAGCATTCCTCTGTTTAGGAAATTCAACTGCGACCAAAGGTCGCTAAGAGAGTTCTCGATTGGTGTTCCGCTTAATGTTAGGTAATGGTTAGCCTTTAAAAGAAGAACCGAACGGTATATTTTGGAGAATGGATTCTTTATGGTTTGACTTTCGTCCAGAATCACATAGTTGAACTTCAAATCCTTGAAAAAATCGATATCGTTGCGAATTATTCCGTAGGTTGTAATTACAATATCGTACTTCTGAAGTAACGATGCTGATTTTGTC
The DNA here is from genome assembly GCA_008933525.1 of Bacteroidales bacterium. GTDB lineage: Bacteria > Bacteroidota > Bacteroidia > Bacteroidales > Tenuifilaceae > SB25. Next base: position 743 of record WBUV01000384.1, read on the forward strand.
CGCTGAGCACCAGTGTAAACAAATACGTTCTGGTCTGGAGTAAACCTATTGGCCTCTTTTAGCCAGTTATGAACTAGTGAGGTTGGAACAACAATCAACGATGTTTTGATACTTTTTTCAGGATGATTACTTGCAAACTGAAGCATAGCCAGGGTTTGAAGGGTTTTACCTAGCCCCATATCGTCGGCTAAGCAACCATTCATTGCATTCTGGTAAAGTAAATTTAGCCAACAGTAACCCTGTACCTGATAATCGCGAAGCGTTGCATTAAGGTTATGCGGAATACTTACACCCTCAATTTGTGACTGACTGAACTTTGTGTTAAGCGCTTTTGCCTCAGGAGCATCAATTTGATTATCGACAAGTATATTGAATAGCGATTTTGACACTTTCAACTTCTCGTCGGACTCTTTTCCCATTAGGAATAGCGGTTTGTACTTGGTAAACCAAATCTCTGGAAGCACAAATATCTGTGCGTTAGGTAGCACAAACTCTCTATTCCCTTTAACAATATGCTTTTTAAGGTAAATGAATGGAATCTCAAAATCGCCAAGTTTAACTCGCCCATAAAGGTCGAACCAATCCTCTTCCGATTTTGCAGATAAATCGAGCTGAAATGTTTTCAGGTAAAAGTCTCTGTTTACGTATGCTTGTTTAATGGCAATTCCTAAACTTTCGAGTTTTTCGCTATTGGTATTAATCCACTCCACAAGGATATGAAGCGTATCGGTGCTCATGACATCAACCTCGGTGGGAATGAACTCGGCATCGCTTACTTTCTTTAATTGCAGATGATTTACAAGTGTATTCACAATGGATTTTTCCCAAACTTCATTCCTGCTAAATTTGGTAAAGGTGTAATTTCCATCGTCCAGCTTTAGGTAAACCTCGTTCACCAAACTTGCATTTGCCAAGTAGGTTCTATTATTGTACTGGTAGTTCAATGTTAAGCAAGCGTCACCACTCAAACGCTCCTCCAAGGTTAAAAACGCCTTTCCATCGACCTTTTCCTCAACAATATCAAACCCAACAGCCTCAACCAGTTGATTCCGTATTGTGCTTAGCACAAAGGTTTCCATATACTTTTGCTCGGCTGTTTTAGGAATTGTGATGTGACTTTTGTTCACAAATGGGCTTAGTTTCTTACCATCAATCCCGTTAAAGCGGTAAATTTTATTCCCAATTCTAACAATACAGGGCTCGTTGGTAATAACCTCGCTATTTCCTATCTCTATTTTAATTTTCTTGCCGTTGCACGATGCTGATATGGAGTACTTAAACTCATCGGCATTTCTTTCGAATCGGAATAAAGGTTGTGCAATCTCAAGTTCGATATTCAGTTTTCGCTCCGAGTAAAGCGAGTTTGCATTTTTATCCCTAATAAATATTGGAACATTAGTGTTTGCTGCAATATCAATACATTTTGCAATCCTACGCTCAATGTAACTTCTAATATATTGGCTCAACTGCTCATCTTTTGATAGCGACGATAAAAAATCCACCACCGATTTTGCATTCTTTGCAAAATGCTTTTGCAAGGCCTTCTCTGTAATATCGTTTAAATGCTTAATAATCTCTTTATGATTATCGGCAAGCTTTGTTTCATTTTTAGCCAAACTTTCCGCCAGCAGGTTCTCCTTTATTTGGAATATATCGCTGCTGTCCGATTCCATAATAAAGTGTGCGCCAAGCATCAAACCTAACTGCCTGTGTGGCTGAATAGTTAGTGCAAAAATCGGAGTTATAGTCGAATCAAAAGGCATCTGCTAAAAATTTTGCGCAATGTTAGTAATTTGAAAAATTAATTCAAGCCTTGCGCTAAATCTATTTTTTAATGAATTATATTTAAAAGATAATCAGGGGGATAGTTCCATTTTTACAAAATTTGACAGAACGGCATTGCCTTTGATACAATACTAATGAGTATTTTTGTATTTTCATATTTTATAAATTACAAATAATGAAGCAGATAGTTGTTTTTTTAGTTGCTATTTTAGCGTTCTCGTCAGTTGTGGCGCAGGAATCAGTAGTACAACGTTCAAACGATAAGGTTAAAATTGAAGGGAAAACCTACTATATCCATATCGTGAAAAGTGGAGAAACACTATATGCCATAAGCAAAGCATACGATATTTCCCAATCCGAAATAGCCACTAACAACCCCGATATTTATGCTGGATTAAAGGTTGGTCAGGCCTTAAAGATTCCTAAAAAGTCCAATGAAGTTGAAAGCGATGAGAATTATTTTTATCACATAGTTAAGAAAAAGGAAACTCTTTTTGGTATTTCCAGACAGTACAATGTTAGTGTAGATGATATAATTAAGATAAACCCTGAGGTAAAGGACGGTTTACAGCAAAGTCAAACAATAAGAATTCCGAAAGTTAAAATGGAGGAACATTCTGAGAAACCCGCTTCCGATACCCTTTCATTCATAATTCACCAGGTGCAACCCAAGGAGGGTTTGTTTGCTATATCGCGCAAGTATGGTGTAGATGCCAAGGAGATTGAGTTTTACAACAAGGAACTTTTAGCTGATGGAGTTAAATTGGGTACATCATTGCGTATTCCCATTAAACCAAGGGTTGATTCTACCACAGTTGTAACACCTAATGTAGTTGTTCCAACAAAAACCACAGATGCCATAGCTGAGGTTGTGACTCCTTGCAAAAGCGATTTTGTTTACAACGGCCAACCTTTCAATATTGCCTTATTGCTTCCATTTACTCAGGAGGAAGCTGGGGCATACGAAAGCGCTATAGAGGAAACCGTAG
>WBUV01000385.1 GCA_008933525.1 Bacteroidales bacterium
CTATAAATCCGTCGCATTTAATCCCCGAGTTAAAACTCGGGGCTATTGCTGACGCTCCTTTGGGGCTAGTAATTTTAGATTTTGCCTTCATCATTCATCATTTTTCATCCTACATTCTGCTTTCTACTTTCTACTTTCTACTTCCTACTTCCTACTTCCTACTTCCTACTTCCTACTTCCATCTCACTAAACCACCATCTTCTCAATAGGAATCACCAAAATTCCTTCGGCACCGGCTTGTTTTAGTTTTCCGATAACCTCCCAGAAATCGTCCTCGTTAACCACCGAGTGCAACGAGCACCACCCATCCATTGCAAGTGGGAGAATGGTTGGGCTTTTCATGCCTGGAATTAGGCTGATGATTTCGTCGAGTTTGTTTTTGGGTGCGTTAAGCAGAATGTACTTGTTTCTTCGTGCTTTATTTACGGATTCAATTCTGAATATCAACTTGTTAATAAGCTCTCGTTTGGCTTCATTTAGGCTGTTATTGGCAATAAGAACAGCCTCGCTTTGCATTATCACATCAACCTCCTTGAGGTTGTTGCTTAGCAAAGTTCCGCCGCTACTCACAATCTCGAAAATTGCATCGGCCATACCAATTCCAGGAGTAATTTCCACAGAGCCGCTGATGGTATGTATTTCGGCGTTAATGGAGTTGGATTTAAGGAAATCGGCTAGAATAGTGGGGTAGGAGGTGGCAATTCTTTTGCCTTGCAGGTAGTTTTTCCCAGAGTACACCTCGGTGCGAGGTATTGCAACAGATAGTTTGCATTTTGAGAAACCAAGTTTCTTCACAACTTCAACGGGTTGCTTTTTCTCCAAAACTTCGTTTAGCCCGAGTATGCCGATATCTGCAACACCATCGGCAACGTACTGTGGAATATCATCGTCGCGGAGTAAAAGGATTTCCAAAGGAAAGCCTTCGGCTAATGCTTTTAGATGATTATTGCCATTGCTTACCTTTATTCCACATTGTTTTAGTAGTTCAATTGTGCCTTCGCTCAGGCGGCCACTCTTTTGAATGGCCAATGTTAATTTCTGACTCATAATGTTTGGATTTTAAAAGATACAAAAAAGCACAAGGGGTCTGCTTTCGAACAGCAGACCCCTTGGCGGGTTATTGGTATTTTACAACTATGCTTACTCTATACTATACCAAATGAGAATCTACCATTCTGTGATGTGAATGGTGATGATGATGAAGTGCGGTATAGTTTTTTGCGGTCATTTTTCGCTTTTTGTTCCGATGCAAAAGTAAATCTTTTTTAATAAATCACAAATTGAACAAAATAATTTACCCTCTTATCGGGTGAGATGCTGAATAGCCACGACGATATGTCCTCGAACGAAGTTACCTGGTCGCCCTCGTGATTTATTGAGTAGTTTATGTAGAGGATTTTTTCCTTGGTAAACACAAAAAGTAACTTATTCTTTTCGGGGTCTTTCGCTGATTTTTCTAGTATGTAGCCGTCGAGCAGATTACTTAGCGGGAAAACCTTTTTCTCCTCGGCTTTAAACTTAATTGATTTTTCAAACTCGTTAGGGAATATAAGGGATGCATTATTCTCGTAGATGTTGAAAATATTTAGGTAGCAATCCATAGTAGGTGTTACGCTATACCTTAACTTCTCTCCATTCTGATATCCTTGCTTAATTCCATCAATGTTGACCTTAAATGCAGGGTCAGGGCTAGTTGAGTAAAGGATGATATCCGCATCTATGGTAACTTCAATGAAAAAGTTCTTGTAATCATCAATCCCTTTATCGGAAGTTTTAATGGTGTAACTTTTAACGGCACCTCTAATTTCCGAAAGCATATCGGACATAAAAACCTCTTCGAATTTATTTCCTATTTCACTTTTATAAAGCAAATCGTACGATTGAATATGCTCCGATACTCCAGCCATTTTCAGCGCATTAAGTTTTGCCTCGGCAAGAGCACGATTCTTGGCTTCATCCTCATTAATGCTACCAACAATTACTTGTCGGCCTTTTGCACCAGTGATATGGGTAATATCCTGTGAGTACAAGTTCAACGTAAATATTGATGCGATAAATAGGATTAGTACCGGTTTCATTGCTCTTGAATTATGAATTTGATAGGTAAAAGTAATAAAATAAACCTTACAAAAACTATGCAAGGATGTAATATGGATTTAGAAAGTTGATGATCATTCAGAGCGAAGCCCAATACTCCTCTTCGCTCCGAATTGATTTTTTCAGACATTAAAGTTTCCTATCAACATCCTTATCGCCCCTGCCCGAAAGGTTTATAATTGCGAGCATCTCCTTATTCTTGAGAAGTTTTGTTGCTAAAGCAACTGCGTGGCTCGATTCAATTGCAGGTGTGATACCCTCTAACTTAGATAGTAGCATAAATGCCTCTACCGCTTCGTTATCGGTAATTGGATGGTAGTTTGCCCTTTTTGTATCTTTTAAGTAAGCGTGCTGAGGACTAATTCCTGGGTAATCCAACCCTGCTGCAATAGAGTGCGATTCAATTGGATTTCCTTCACTATCGACCAAGCAATACGAGTATGTTCCTTGAAATACCGTTGGTTTTCCGAACGATAGTGTTGCTGCAGTATTATTTGGCTGAGCCATTCCTCCTCCCTCGGCACCATAAATGGTAACCTCTGTATCATTCAAAAAACCAGAGAAAAGCCCTATGGCATTAGAGCCTCCGCCCACACAGGCAAAAATTGCTTGGGGTAATCTACCTTCGTGCATCAGAATTTGGTTTCGGGCCTCCTGTCCAATAACACTCTGGAAGTATCCAACCATTCTTGGGTATGGATGTGGTCCAACCTGCGAACCAAGTAAATAGTATGAAGTTGGATGCTCAATGTAGTAACCCAACGCGGCATCAACGGCATCTTTAAGCGTTGCAGTTCCCATTTGGGTAGTTATTACCTCGGCTCCGAGCAACTTCATTCGGCGCACATTCAACGCTTGTCGTTCAGCATCCTTGGCGCCCATGAAAACCTTACAAGGAATTCCCATCAACGCTGCCGCGGTTGCTGTTGCAACACCGTGCTGTCCAGCGCCTGTTTCTGCAATAATTTCCTTAGCACCCATACGTTTTGCAACTAGAACTTGACCAATTGTGTTGTTGATTTTATGTGAACCTGTGTGGTTCAAATCCTCGCGCTTTAGGTAGATGGTTGAGCCAACAAACTCCGATAATCGCTTAGCGTAGTAAAGTGGCGAAGGACGACCAACGAATTGCTTTAAATAATGAATAAACTCGCTGTTGAAGTTTTTATCCTTTGAAAGTTTATCGAACTCTAACGCGACGTTCTCAAGAGGTTTTGCTAAAACATCGGGGATATATGCGCCACCATACTCGCCATAATGGCCATTATTATTTAACATCGATGCAATTGGCGATACTTTTATTTCGGTTGATATAACTTGTGTTTCCATGGTTTTATTTTTTAAGATTTTCAGATATCAGACACAAGACATTAGATTTATTGTGTGCTGATAATTATTTGAATTGTATATAGTT